>JASEHP010000002.1 GCA_030018605.1 Thermodesulfovibrionales bacterium | reverse complement strand
TTTTTCATGATTCAACAGAAGAAGCTTCGGTTACCATGTTAAATGATTTGACACGCCAATTTTTTATCTGTATCGCAAAATAAAAAGGGCTTCTTTTTATTCAAAGAAGCCCTTTTTATAGAGGCATAGTGAGAATGCTTTTCAGTGTTCTATCTCAACTCCTGCTGTTTCTTCCCTTACTGTTATTGCGATCTTATAGAGTATTGTTAACACAAGAAACCCTACTGCCCAGACACCGATTGTTATAAGCGTCTCAGGCGTTGTCGGCCAGTACTCTGTCACCTTTTCAAACATATTCGGCACAAATCCGCCGATGATGAGGCCGAATCCCTTGTCAATCCAGAGGGATATAAAGACCATTGCGGCAGCTATTGCAAGGGTTGATTCATTCCTCCTTACAGCAGGGAATATAAGAAGAGCAATTGAGGCAATTGCCAGTATCACTGATGTCCACATTAGCGGCACAAGTTTGTTGTATTCTCCAATCCCTGCAAAGAGATACTGGAATGGATGCATGTGTCCGGGTATATTGCTGTAGAATGCGGTGAAGAACTCAAGACCTAAGAAAAACACGTTTGTGATCATAAAATAAGTCACAATCTTCCCAAGCGTCTGAATTCCTTCCTTGCCAGGGTCAAATTTAGTCGTTTTCCTTATAATCAAGGCAAGAATTATAAGCAGCGCAGGGCCTCCTGAAAATGCTGATGCAAGGAATCGTGCAGCCATGATTGCAGTCAGCCAGAAGTGCCTTCCTGGAATTCCTGCATAGAGAAATGCGGTGACTGTGTGGATTAAGGGTGCCCATGCTATTGAAAGATAAATTAATGGTTTAACCCATTTCGGAGGAGCAATGCCTTTCTTGTCTGAGCCAAGCACAACCCAGCCTATGATTATATTTAAGGCAAGGTAACCGCCTAAAACCATCGCATCCCAGAACATGACAGAGTTCGGGGACGGATAAAGTAATACATTCATAATCCTCATCGGCTGGCCCATATCAACAAAAATGAATAGCATACACATTGTGACTGCTGATACAGCCAGAAACTCGCCGAGTACCGTGATTTTCGCAAACTGTTTGAAATTGTGCAGGTAGTATGGCAGAACAAGCATGACGCCTGATGCAGCTACGCCGACAAGGAAAGTAAACTGCCCTATGTAAAGACCCCATGAAACGTCCCGGCTAAGCCCTGTTATTGTAAGCCCTGTCTGAAACTGCTTGAGATAGTTAATGGTTCCTATGCCTATGAGAACGAGCAGGATAAAAATCCATGTCCAGTATTTTTTGCTTCCGCTTAGAGCTTTTTCAAGCATTATAAGTTACCTCCTGTTCCGAACAGAGCGTAATGTTTATTTGATTTCAGGTACAACAGCATAGTCATTACCTCCTATTATGTAGTAAATGTTCGGCTCTGTCCCGAGTTCCGGTTTGCGCCTGATGGTATATTTTGAAGCGAGAATCCTTCTGATTTCGGATGCGGGATCATCAAGATCGCCGAATACCAATGCGCCGTTAGATTCTTCAACACATGCAGGCTTAATGCCTTTTGCAAGCCTCTCATAGCAGAAAGTGCATTTTTCCACCACGCCTTTTGTCCTTGTTGGAAATTCGGGGTTGATTTTTTCCGGGTTAAGGCCGGTTCTCGGATCACGATAATTGAAGCTCCTTGCACCGAAAGGGCAAGCTGCCATGCAGAATCTGCATCCGATGCACCTGTGCATGTCCTGCATAACAATTCCGTCTTTTCGCTTGAAAGTGGCTTTTGTAGGACAGACCCTTACACAAGCAGGATTATCACAGTGGTTGCAGAGCAGCAGAAAAGGTTTGCGTTTCATATCCTCAGGCATAAATTTATGTTCCTGTCCGGGGAATGAATGCTCAAAGGTTTCAGTCCATATCCATTTTACCTCGTCTTTTGTATTGCTGAAGTCCGGGACATTGTGAATGCTGTGACAGGCATCTGTAACTCTCTTGATGTTTTCCTCTGATTTGAGTTTGTTCATGTCAATAGCTATTCCCCATCTCTTTCCTGTGAGGGCTCCGGTGTCCGGCGCGGTCTGAGCAGCATCGAGCACGCCTTTCCGTAATCCTATTGCAAGCGCTGTGCCTCCAATACCGGCTATCGTAGAGATTCCTGCTATCTTTAAAAATTCTCTTCTGTTCATGCTCATGACTTCTTCTCCTTTGGCGCTATATGGCAATCCCAGCAGTATGGTTTAACTGCAATAGAATTGTGGCATCCATCGCAGGTATGCTTTATTGCAAGATTATTGTGGCATGCATTGCAACTCTCATTCTTATCTGAATGACAATTCATACATGTGTTCTGAAAACTCATTACATAATTCTTGCCATCAGAGGCTTTATAAAGTCTATTGCCCTTACGAACTACCGAATCTCTCCACTCATCCAATAACTGCATATGATTAGGGAGCATAAACGCCTTTGGCTCTACGCACTGTAGTCCCATAGATTGCATCATTTGGGCAGCCTTTGGATCCCGGACAATATTGGATTTCCCGCGATTAAAGAAGAAAGGAGATGTCACCAAGCCGACAAAGATAATCAAGCCAACGAATATTTTTCCTCCGTCATATATCTTCATTATTCTTCAGCCTCCTTCCCATGTAATGGTTCAAGGCGCAAATCCTGTGTCCTTTCCTTTTCGCCTGTCATTACGAGCGCGTTTCCGACAAGCTCATGAAGGCCGCACACGCTCACATCGGGCGCCCAGTATTCCATTAATGCATTTAAAGTTGCCCTGTCAATTGCGCAGATGTTTGCCAGCATATTTACGCCATAATTATCCCTGACGTATTTGACGGCATTGGCTCTGGGGAATCCGCCTCTCATCCTTAGTTCCATATTTTCGGATGCGTTCAGTCCTGTGCCGCTGCCACAGCAGAAGGTCTTTTCCCTGATGGTGTCTTCAGGCATTTCATAGAAGTGGTTGCATACATTACGCAGAACATATCTTGGTTCATCAAGAATCCCCATCCCTCTTGCTGTGTTACACGAATCGTGCCATGTGACTTTGAGGCGGTCATTTCTGGCCGGGTCGAGCTTTAGCTTGCCGTTCTTGATAAGGTCAGCAGTAAATTCCGCTATATGAACCATCTTTGTTGATTTTGCATTCTCAAATTTTGTGCCTGTTATAGGAGAAACAGGCTCCTCAAGGAAATCAGCAGGGCCGTTCCATGTATCCATGTACTGATTTATAACCCGCCACATATGACCGCATTCTCCTCCAATGATCCATTTTACTCCGAGTCTCTTTGCCTCTGCATAAATTTTTGCATTGAGCCTTTTTGCCATTTCATTGGAGGTAAAAAACCCGAAGTTGCCTCCTTCGGATGCGTATGTGCTCCATGTGTAGTCAAGACCGAGTTCGTGAAAGAGCATAAGGTAGCCCATTGCTGTATAAGTGCCGGGGTCGGCAAAGAGGTCTCCTGATGGAGTTACAAAAAGAATCTCTGCCCCTTTTCTATTGAAAGTCGGCTTGATTCTTATGCCTGTTATTGTCTCTATGTCGTCAAGGAAGAATTCCACGCTGCTTGTAATGGTATGCGGCTCAAGCCCGAGGTGGTTGCCTTTCATGTAGCAGTTGGCAACAGGTCCTGATATCCAGTCTGTATTCAATCCAAGCAGATTTGTAAGTTCTCTTCCCATCATGGTTATCTCAGCCTGGTCAATCCCGTATGGGCAGAAGACTGAACAGCGCCTGCATTCCGTGCACTGGTAGTAGTAATACCAGAGTTCTTTCAAGACATCGAGAGTCAGCTCTCTTGCGCCGGCAATCTTGCCAAGCATCTTGCCTGACGCAGTGAAATATTTTCTGTAAATCGACCTAAGAATTTCTGCCCTGAGTACAGGCATGTTCTTTGGATCTCCTCCGCCTATGAAGAAATGACACTTATCAGCGCATGCACCGCACCTGACGCATATGTCCATAAACAGCTTGAAAGAGCGGTACTTGCCTAATCTGTCCTTTATGCCTTCAAGGACAATCTCCTGCCAGTTTTCCGGAAGCTTCCAGTCTTCCTCTGCGGGAGACCAATCACGTGCATTCGGGAAATCAACAATATTGAGGTTTTTGCCTTTTGCGCCCCAGCAGAATGTGTGTTCCTTGAATTCAGCAGGCGTGTCCATCCATCCTTTTTTAGGCGGTTTGTGGTCTATCTTTGACAGTTCATCTGGTTTTGCAGTAAATTTTGTTGCCATGCGTCACTCCTTTTCTACTGGTATTCCGGCTTTTTTCATTTTTTCCCTGAAATCATTCTCATATTCTTCATATGTGTGGACATGCACAGGATAATTCCATGGATTTATATGCCTTACCATACGGCTGTTGTTCACCATATTTCGTGTGGGGCTGAGGAAAACCCCGGCCATATGCATCAGCTTGCTGAGCGGGAAGTAGGCAAACAATAAGCATATCAGAAACAGGTGGATATAAAAAATTACACCGATACCCTGAGGTATCACAGGTTTTAAAATTACAAGTCCCATAGCGAGTTCCTTCACGCCCACGATATCCACCTTGTAAAAATATCTCATTAACACGCCTGATGCGGCTATGCCAAATATCAGAAAAAGCGGGAAGTAGTCTGCAGCGAGAGATATATATTTTACCTGTGGTATGAAAACTCTCCTGAGAAACAGATATGTTACAGATCCAAGGAGAACAATGTCTGTCATGTAAAGAAGGGGGACGCCCACCTGCAGAAAGCTGTCAAGCCCCTCAATAGTTTTTATAAACGAAGGAGTGCTCTGGAGGAAGAGCCTGAAGTGCCTCACAAAGATAATGAGGAAAGACCAGTGGAATGCCAGTCCAGCCAGCCAGAGCCATTTAGCCTCCCCATAGACAAGCTTGCCGTCCTTAAGCTGTGTCTTTAAGTTTCTGAAGAGTGACCGGAAGAGCAGCGCTTCAAGCGCCATTCTGATGATGACACCTGAGATACTTGACGGGTTTTCAATTCTGTTCTGTTTTATCCATGGCAGGGATTTCTGTTGTCCGCAGGTTGTGGGTATGCGGAACGGCACAGGAGAGCTTCCCCATTTCAACACACGATAGACGAACCCCAGAGTAAATATTGTAATTGCAATATAGGGGATAACAACTCCAAAAAGAAATTGAAGGTTTGCTATCTTCACCCCTGCGTAAGCAGACAGAACAAGTGCGATAACAGCAAAGAAGGAAAATAGGATTCTCATTTCTTTACCTCTCCTCTTTTTATTTTAAGCTTATCGTTTCCTTTGAAATCAGATTCGTGCCCCTCAGTGTTTATCAGGTTAGCCATCTGTAACAGTCTAAAGGTCATGCTCTTAACCTCATTAGCCTTTATCTCATAAATCTTTTCCCTGCACTTCATGTAAATATCAAATGCTGAAAGTGCGAGGTCATCTATTTTAGATTCAAGGGCGAGGATTTCATCTGAAAGCTGGCTTCCAGCTATTTCAACAGTGAGTTCTTCTCTGATAATCCTTTTCAGAGGGAAGATAAACGAGAGCGCCTGAGAGGGAGTAAAATCCTGAACCGCCCTTATTCTCACAATATTGTCAAGGAACTGTAAAGTGTTTCCCTGATTAAGTCCTCTGAGGAGTTCATCAAATATATTTTCTATTCCTTGCGAGATAGCCGACCCTGCCGGGTTGGCAAATCGGTTACTCTGATTCTTTAAAAAATTTGAGGTGTCAGGAGGGTAACTTTCTATTATTACATCAAACCATTTCTCCAGAATGGAAGCCTTTTTATCTGCTAAGAGGCTGTTCAGTTTCATGTCTGGCTTTGTTCCCTCCCGCTAACTTTTTCAATCGGTGGAGATTAAACTCCCGCACAAACATCATTTTTTTCTTAAAAAAATAAAAATGAGAAGTAAGAGGCAGAAAACCCCTTACTTCTTTAATTCTTTATACGCAGCCTGTTGGTTTTGGAAGCCCTGCATACTTACATGCCTGCTTTGCAGGCCCGCCCGGATAAAGTTCGTAAAGGTACTTTGTGTTGCCTTTTTCAGGCCCCATTGCCTTCCCGATCTCTTTAACGAGAATCTTTATCATGGGAGCAATCTGATACTGTTTGTAGTAATCTCTGAGGAAGTTAATGACTTCCCAGTGAGCATCCGTCAGTGTAATGCCCTCCTGTGACGCCACTTGTACGGCCAGTTCCTTGCTCCAGTCGTCAAGGTTAATAATATATCCGTCATCATCAACCTCAATCTGTTTCCCCTGAAAATCCATCATTGGCATTTTTACATCCCTCCTTTTTGTTGAAAAAATTTCTTGTTAAATATAAGCAAGGGAGAAATCTCCCGCTCAATATTTGTCTTAACTTCCCAATAATCCTTTCTTACAGGATAAAAATGATTATTTGAAGGCAATCAGATTCCCAATTGAACTATAAACACTAATATATCTCTATATATTCGGTCAAATAAAAAAAAGTTATTGGCAAATTATATTTATTTATCCAACTTGCTGTTTTTCTGACTGCTTTGCGCTTTATTTTCCACTTTAATGAACAGTAGGTTTTCGCTTGTCCGTAAGCCTTTCTTTATGCTTTCTATTAATTGATGGCTTCCTTGATCATAGTGGAAAGATTCTATTTTATAGTCTACATCAGGTGTTAGTGTCCATGCTTTTTCCCAATCACCGTCACAGGCAAATACAAGGGCGTCAACGTAAGCCTCCCCAAGATTGTGTCCTGAACGGTCAAATACGTATGCTGCTCCGCATTTACATTTCCCGCCTGTGAAAACATTTCCAAGTCCGGTCTTTATATCCTCCGGGCTTTTAAACGGTTCGCTGCAGAATGGACATAATGGCTCTTTGACCCTGCCGCTGATTCGCATGGTTTTACAGTTTATATCCGATCTTTCTTAGAAATTCTTTTCTGTGAGCCTTATCTTCAGGTGTCTCTATGCCTTTCGGTCCTAAACCGTCCACAACTCCCAAGACACCGTTCCCATGGGATAGAGCGGCTACAATAACTTTAACGGGATTTGCCGTTGCACAGAATATCCTGCATACTTCAGGACAGTTCTTAATCTGGTTGAGCACATTTATAGGATAGGCTCCGCGCATTAGTATGCAGAACACATGTCCTGCGCCGAGCGCCTGAAGGTTTTTAACGCAGGCATCTATAAGCCCGTTGTCATTGCCCTCTGTCCTTATCAGGCACGGGCCTGACGCCTCAGTGAAGGCAATTCCAAAATTTGCATGAGGAGCTGTTGTAACCATAATTTCATAAAGGTCTTCCGCTGTTTTTATAAAATGTGTCTGCCCGAGTATGACATTGCAGTTTTCGGGAATGTCTATCTTTACGGTTTTAAATTCCATAATTCCTCCTCCTATCTAAGAAGTGTCAGTGTCAGTTTTCAGTGACAGTGTATTACTGACACTTACCACTGTCACTATACACTATACACTATACACTATACACTATACACTGTTCACTGTTCACTGTTCACTGTCTTTATTATGGTATAATGAAAATAAATTTTTTCAAGGGAGATGTCAAGTCTAAATTGATAGGCAGGAGATGTATCTTTGCTTTTTGTTCTCTGCTTTTTTGGGGGTGTTTGTTGCTTTTCCCTTCTTTAGCGATGTCTGCGGAGATAATCGGTCCGGAAACGAAGATTATAAACAACGAAATATATGTCACAACAGGGATTATCCTTGACGGGAACCAGCTGCAGGATATGAAGAACGGAATAGTAAAAGAAATTACGTTTCATATAGACCTTTTCAGGGTATGGAATATCTGGCCTGATGAGTTTGTTCTGGGAAAGCCTATTGTTAAAATGCTGCGGGTTGATCCTGTCAAAAAGGAGTATGTTGCGACATCATCAGACGGCATGACAATAACGGAAAAAAGGTTTAATGAGATTGACTCATTATTGAAGTGGACACTAAATATAAAAGACCTTAAGCTTACCAATACGAGAGAACTGGAGCCGGACAGCTATTTTGTCAGAATAACGGTTGAGTCCAGATTGAGAAAGCTGCCGCCTTTTATAAGTTATCTGTTTTTCTTTGTGCCGGAAAAGGAATTTAAAAAAGTGAAGGATTCTCCAAAATTCAGCGTGGGGCATGGAAAATGAAAAATCTTAGAAACGGGCTGCTATTCCTGGGCTTTTTTATTTTTATCATTGCCGCTTCGGCGATCGAGCTTCATTACATCAGGCTTGAAACCGTATCAGTCTTGACAATAGTAATCCTTCTGGTTCTTCTGAACCTGAATATAATCGCTCTTCTGACCCTGATATTCTTTGTCAGCAAGAGCCTTATAAAGCTCTACATAGAGCGAAAACAAAAGATCCTCGGTTATAAATTCAAGACAAAGATTGTCGTGATATTTGTTGTGCTTACTTCCATACCGGCAACGCTTCTGTTCTTTGTTGCCAGCGGGCTTGTCACGAATTACATAGACCGGCTTCTGACGCCGCAGTTCAGACAGCCCATTATAAGTTCGCTTAATCTTGCCAAGACTGTCTATGAAATGGAGAGGCAGAAGACTATAGAATTTGCAAAGACTGTTGTCTCAGGTGAGAAATCCGTTTCGGGCTACAAGGTGGTTCATATGAGCAAAAGCCCTGAAAATCCAACAGAGACGATTAAGGCTGCGTTTGACGGCGAGGAGGGAACAGAGGTCATATCCGGAGAAAAGGGAGATATTATAAGGGCAGCCGTTCCTGAATATTCCGGAGGTAAAATGACAGGCATTCTGGTTATTGAAACCGTTTTGCCAAAAGATATTGCGGCAAATGTTGAAAAGGTAAAAGGTGCATACGAAGACTATCTGAAACTGGAATCATGGAAGGTGCCTTTGAAGATGAACTATCTTTTAATACTCGCCTTTTTTACTTTGATTGTTGTGTTTATGGCTCTCTGGGTGGCGCTGAGGATTGCAAGGGGCATTACAGACCCCATACAGAGCCTTGCGCAGGCAACAGAAGAAGTTGCGTCAGGCAACCTTGATGTCCGTCTCAGTCTTAAAAGGGAAGATGAGATAGGGCTGCTGATAAATTCTTTCAACCATATGGTGGCAGGGTTGAAGGACGGAAAAGAAACCCTCCAGAAGGCTTATGTTAAATCAGACAGGGAGAGGCTCTGGATGGAGAACATTCTTGCGAATATTAATTCAGGTGTCGTGTTCCTTGATGTTCACGGCAGGATACTTACCATCAACATTTCCGCATGTTCCATTTTAAATGTTAAGGCTGAAGATGTAATCAATAAAAACTACAAGGAACTGACGGCAATAATTGCATCAGAAGAACTCAACAGCCTTATCAAGGGCATTATAATCAAAGACCTCAAAGGCATAGAGAAAGACGTTAGGGTGACGGTCGGAGACAAAAGGCTCATACTGAGAGTCTTTGTTACCACTCTCAGAGATAAGGCATCGACTCCGATAGGGCTGTTAGTCGTCTTTGACGATCTTACTGATGTCATAAAGGCGCAGAAGGCAATAGCGTGGGAAGAGGTCGCAAGGAGGATAGCGCATGAGATAAAAAATCCCCTTACGCCCATAAAACTTTCCACTGAAAGGATGCTGAAGAAGTGGGAGCAGAAGGATAAGGATTTTGACCAGATATTTGAACGCTCCACAAGAACAATAGTGAATGAGGTTGACAGCCTTAAGAGGCTTGTTGATGAGTTCTCAAGATTTGGCAAGATGCCCGAGATAAAAAAGATGCCTACCGGACTTACTGCTGTTATAAAAGAAGTGCTGGAGCTCTATAAGGATTATAAGGGATTTAACGTGAAGGTTTCATTGCCTGACGACATGCTGCCCGTTGAATTGGATGGAGAGCAGTTCAAGAGGGTGATGATTAATATTTTTGACAATGCATTTCAGGCAATGGGCAATAGTGGTAATATAGAGCTTAAAGTGCATATGGATAAGGCGGCAAACAGGATTTTTATGGACATTGCTGACGATGGTCCGGGAATGAGGGAAGTAGATAAGGATAAAATATTTCTTCCTTACTTCTCTACAAAAAAAGACGGCACAGGGCTGGGGCTTGCTATTGCTAACAAGATTGTTATGGAGCACAGGGGATATATCAGGGTCAGGGATAATAACCCTAAAGGCACGGTCTTTACGATAGATCTGCCTATAAAAGATATATAGACCCGGAGGAGAGGTAAAGTGTCAAAACCTGTAATTCTTGTAGTGGACGATGAAAAGGGCATAAGAGAAAGCCTGTCAGGCATCCTGGAAGACGAAGGGTATGATGTTTTGACGGCAGACTCAGGCGAAGAAGCGGTAAAGATGCTCGGAGAAACCTCCCCTGACCTTGTTTTTCTGGATATATGGCTTACCGGCATGGATGGAATTAAGACACTGCAGGAGATAAAGGTTATGAAGCCTGATATACCGGTAATAATGATATCAGGGCACGGCAGCATTGAGCTTGCAGTGAAAGCCACGCAGACCGGAGCATATGATTTTCTTGAGAAGCCGCTTTCCCTTGAGAGGGTGCTTCTTGTTTCAAAGAGAGCCCTTGAAAAGAGGACGCTTGAGAGAGAAAACATTGCATTTAAGGAAAACCTTACAAGGAAATGGAAACTTGTGGGCGAGTCGCAGAAGATAAAGGATCTGCGGGAGCAGATGGAAATGGCTGCCAGGAGCAACAGCCGGGTTCTGATATACGGAGAAAGCGGGACAGGCAAAGAAGTTGTCGCAAGGCTGCTGCATGAAAAAAGCTCGAGGGCAGGAAGGCCTTTTGTCGAAGTTAATTGCGCTGCCATTCCCCAGGAACTGATAGAGAGCGAGCTTTTCGGGCATGAGAAAGGCTCATTCACGGGCGCGTTTGAAAAGAAGAACGGGAAGTTTGAACTTTCGGATGGCGGAGCGCTATTCCTCGACGAAATTGGCGACATGTCGCTTCAGACACAGGCAAAGGTTCTGCGCGTGATTGAGACTCAGGAGTTTCAAAGGGTAGGGGGGAATAAGAATATAAATGTTGACGTCAGGATAATTGCCGCCACAAACAAAGACCTCAGGGAAGAAGTAAAAAAAGGCGGCTTCAGGGAAGACCTTTTCTTCAGGCTGAACGTCATACCTTTATTTATCCCGCCTTTGAGGGAAAGAAAAGATGATATCCCGGCTCTTGTTGAATATTTTCTTAATTCTCTTGCAGCGGAATACGGCAAGCCTCCGAGAAAGATACTGCCCGATGCATTGAAATATCTTCAGTCATACGACTGGCCCGGAAACGTCAGGGAACTTAAGAATGTCATAGAGAGGCTTGTCATAATGACACCTTCAAATATAATAAACGCCAAAAACCTCTTTATCCCTATGGTTGAACACGACGGCTCCGACTATTTTAAATATAAGACCATTAAGGATGCGAGAGATGCATTTGAGAAAGAGTATATCACGAAGAAGCTTGGGGAAAATAACTGGAATATATCAAAGACAGCCGAGGTTCTGGACATAGAAAGAAGCAACCTGCACCGCAAGATTAAGGCTTATGAAATAAAAGTCCCTTAGCTATGAAATTTTGTGCAGTTTTATAAGATTTGTTGTGCCGCGTTTCAGAAGTGGCGAGCCTGCGGTAATGACGATATTATCGCCTCTTTTTGCTGTCCTGGAGGCAATTAGTAATTTTCCTACTTTCTGAATCATATCATCCGTGTCAGATACGTGAGAGATGAGCATAGGTGTTACTCCCCTGTAAAGAGACATACTCCGCTTAATATTGTTATGGGGAGTAACGCCTATTATCGCTATTTCGGGCCTGAACTTGGATACAAGCCTTGCCGTAAATCCCGATTGGGTGAATGCAACTATTGCTTTTGCGCGAATATCCTCTGCTGCGGTGCATGCAGCCTCTGCAACTGCGCCGGAAAAATCAGAGAAGAGACTGGCAAAGCCGTAATAATCCCTTTTGCCTAAGGATTTAGACCCTGTGTATCTTATAATCCTATCCATCATCTTTACTGAATTTAGAGCGTATTTCCCTGTAGCAGTCTCTGCCGATAGCATAAGCGCATCGCTTCCGTCTATCACAGCGTTTGCAACATCTGTCGCCTCTGCCCTTGTGGGTTTTGAATGCTCTGTCATTGATTCAAGCATCTGTGTTGCTGTTATCACAAGTTTTCCTTTTTCATTAGCTTTGCTGATGAGCATTTTCTGTATGACGGGAACCTCTTCGGGAGATACTTCGACTCCGAGGTCTCCCCTTGCAATCATTATTCCGTCTGCTTCATCAAGTATGCCGTCAATATCGTCAAGTGCCTCAGGCTTTTCGATCTTTGCTATGAGAGGCAGAGATGCGCGCCTTTTTTTAAGCCATTCCTTTACAACCCTTACGTCGCTTGCGCTTCGTACAAAGGACAGCGCCGCATAATCAACACCGATTGTTAACCCGAAACTGAGGTCCTTTTTGTCTTTATCCGTGAAGGACGGCAAGGTTGTTTTCACACGAGGCAGATTGACTCCTTTTTTATCCCTTAAAACACCGCCATCAATAATTTTTGCTCTTAAGCCGTCACGGGTCTTGCCGGTTACATTTGCCTGAATCAAACCGTCATCAAAAAGTATCCTGTCACCTATTCTCATGTCTTTTCTGAGCGCAGGATAGGAAATGAATATGTGCTTATTGCGGCTGACCTCTTTGCCGCTGTGCAGAAATATCTCTGCGCCTTTTTTAAGCTCTACCGAACCGTTGCTGACAAGTCCAACTCGTATCTTTATTCCTTGGAGGTCCTGGAGTATCGCTACTGCCTTTTTAAGGTTTCCGGATTCTTCTCTTATAAGTTTTGCAATCTTTTTGTAAGTAACATGGTCGCCGTGAGAGAAGTTCAGCCTTGCGACATCCATCCCGCCTTTTATAAGGGAGCGTATTGCCTCGCGGCCTGATGACGCAGGGCCTATTGTGCAGACTATCTTGGTTTTTCTGGTATTCATTATCTCCTCTTTTGAGGCATCTTTTATTCCAAGCTATATTTTATTCTATCATCTTCTCTGGCCAGCGCAATATGTTTCTGCCAGTCTTTGCCTTTTTGCGGAAAATCAGACCTGTAATGCGCTCCTGCGCTTCCTTTTCTGAGAGAGGCGGCCTCCGTGATCATCATTGCAACTGTGAGCATGTTTTTCAATTCAAGTTCGCGTCTCGTAAAAAACATTTTGTCCAGCATAAACGACCACTCTGAAAGTTTACTTTTTGCCTTTTCAAGAGAATCGGCGCATCTTATTATCCCGACCCTGTCCCACATAAGCTTTCTCAGAGTCATTCTTATCTCATCATGTTCCGGAATGGAATGATATGCGGCAGTATACTCTGATACATGCTCTTTCACAGCCGCTGGATTTTTTATGTCAGAAGATGATTGATATGCAGCGCTGCCTGTGCGCGCTCCGTAAACAAGCCCTTCAAGAAGGCTGTTGCTTGCGAGCCTGTTTGCTCCGTGCACTCCTGTGCATGCGGATTCACCAGCTGCATACAGCCTTTTTATGCTTGTGGCGCCGTTGACGCCGGTTCTTACGCCTCCCATGATATAGTGGGCGGCGGGTGATACGGGAATCAGGTTGCTTGTTATGTCTACATTATATTGAAGGCATGTGGAATAAATCTGAGGGAACCGTTTTCTGAGAAATTCGCTATTGAGATGCATCATGTCAAGATAGACATGACTGCTGTTTGTTTTTACCATCTCCGAGATTATAGCCCTTGATACGATATCTCTCGGTGCAAGTTCCGCGTTTGGGTGATAATCTTTCATGAAAGGCTCTTTGTTTACATTCTTTAAAATTGCCCCTTCGCCTCTCATTGCCTCGCTGAGCAGAAATTGCGGGGCGTAAGGCGAGTAGAGGCTTGTGGGATGAAACTGAATGAATTCCATGTCTTCAAGCTGTGCGCCTGCGCGGAAGGCTATTGCCATGCCGTCTCCTGTTGCAACCAATGGATTTGTAGTTCTGGAAAATATCTGCCCTGCGCCTCCGGTGCAGAGGATTGTTGCCTTGGCAAGAATGGCGCATATTTTTCTTTCTTTCAATACATAAGCGCCATAACATTCGTTGTCAATTACAATGAGGTCAACGGTAAATGCAAACGGATATTTTTTTACAGATGGAAAAGATCGCGTCTTGTTTAAAAGCACGCGCTCAAGCTCCTTGCCCGTGGAATCTCCATGCGCATGCAGCACTCTTTTCCTTGAATGCGCTCCTTCTATCGTAAAATCAAGCCTTGTTCCCTCTTTATCAAATTCAGCGCCCCATGAGATAAGTTCAAGAATTCTCCTGGGGCCCTCTTCAACAAGGATTTTCACTGCGTTTTCGTTGCAGAGGCCGTCTCCCGCCTTTAGCGTATCTTCAAAATGTATCCCGACCTTGTCTTCATCGCTCAGGGCAACGGCAATGCCTCCCTGCGCATATTCGGTGCTGCTTTCTTTGGGCATATCCTTTGTAACAACAAGGACATTGCCGTAAGGCGCAAGCTCTATCGCAGCCCGTAGCCCCGCAACCCCGCTTCCGATAATTAGTAAATCAACGGTTTCTGTTTCCATATGTCTATGTTTCCTAAATACATCGCTATATTTTTTGTCATGCTGGCTTGTCCAGCATCCTTCTTCGGAAGGATTCCCGACAAGCGGGAATGACATCTTAGGAATTACTTCATTAACTCCTTAAAATCAAAAATATGCGTAAACTCCTTTGCCAGCTTAGGCTTGATTTTGGAATTTGCCTTTGCCTTATGAATAATATATTTTATCCCGTATTTCCTTGCCGTCTTTAGTATCTCCTCTGTATCATCAACGAAGAGAGTCTTTTCCCTCTCAAAGCCAAGCTTCTTTTCTGCTTTTTCCCAGAATTCAAGCATCTCTTTGGGGTATCCCATCTCAAAAGATGTAATCGCGGCGTCAAAATATTTTCCGAGCTCTGTTTTCTTAAATTTTAAATCCAGAACTTTATAATGAGCATTTGTAACAAGAAAAACTTTTTTCTTCTGTTTTTTCAGCATTTTCAAAAAATCTTCCACATGAGGATGAATCTCTATGAGGTGTCGTATCTGTTCTTTGAGGGCAGGGATGTCGAGATTGAGTTCCTTTGACCAGAAATCAATGTCTGTCCAGTTCAATGTGCCTTCGTGATGTTTGTATTTTTTGAAAAGCTCTTCCTTTGCCTTGCCGAAGGTGGTATTGTTTTTCTCCGCATATTTCTCAGGCACAAGGTGTTCCCAGAAGTAATCGTCAAAGTACTTATCAAGCAGCGTGCCGTCCATATCGAGAAGCACGTATTTGATTTCGTGAAGGGGAATTTTAGAGCGTGATGACATAGAAAATGATTTTTGCTAAAGTTTTCCCTTTGTAGACGGAATGCCTTTCACCCTTGGATTAATAGTAACTGCTTCTCTGAGCGCCCTGCCGAGACCTTTGAAAACTGCTTCAATAATATGATGAATATTTCTTCCGTAAAGAGCATTGATATGGAGCGTTATGCTGCTGTTGCTTACAAAAGCCTGAAGAAAGTCTTCTATAAGGTCAGGGTCAAAGTCCTTCAGTTTGCTTTTTTCCGGGAATTCAACTTTATAAACAAGATAGGGCCTTCCGCTGATATCAATGCTTACCGAGGCGAGCGCTTCATCCATAGGCACGGATGCCTGTCCGTATCGCGCTATTCCCTTCATGTCTCCCCCTGCCTGCTTAACAGCCTTGCCTAACACTATGCCGATGTCTTCAACAGTGTGATGGTCATCAATGGCTATATCGCCTTTTGCTTTCAGTTTCATATCAAAAAGCCCGTGTTTGCACATCAGGGAAAGCATGTGGTCAAGAAACGGGATTGAGGTGTTTATTGAATAACTTCCTCTGCCGTCAAGATTTAAATCCAGAGATATGTCCGTCTCTTTTGTCTTTCTCTTAATCAATGCCTTTCTCATTTCATCACCTCTTTAAGAGTTTTGATAAAAATACTGTTTTCTTGTTTAGTCCCTACTGTTACTCTTAAACATCCATTCACAACGTCTTTCATATTCCGCACGAGCACGCCTTTTTTAAGAAGCCTGTAATAGATTTTATCAGAATTCTTAACTTTGAATAATATAAAATTAGCCTCGGACGGATAGGGTTTTATACCCCTTATCTTCCACAGTTCATTAAGAAGCCTCTCCCTCTCGGAAGTAATAAGTCCTATGTGTAGTTTTATTGTCTTGAGGTTTTTAATCAATTCCGCTGCAACTGCCTGAGAAATAGAATTTAAGTTAAACGGCAGCCTTACCTTATTTACCTCATTTATTATCTCTTTGTCGGCAATCATAAAGCCTACCCGCAGTCCTGCAAAGCCTATCTTGCTCAGGGTTCTGAGACTCACGAGGTTTTTATAGTCGTTTAACATCGGCAGAAAACCCTTTTCGCTTGAAAAAGGCTGATATGCCTCGTCAACTACGACCAGTGACGAGTGACGAGTAACAAGTGACGAGGCAAATTCAACTATTTTTAAAATTCTTTCCGATGAAAAACAATTGCCTGTGGGGTTATTAGGACTGCTCAGGAAGATAATCCCCGGTTTTTCTTTTTTAATTAAAGACAGTATTCTGTCTGTATCAAGGTCAAATTCATCATCCAGCGGAACTTCTATTCTTTTCTCTCCCAGCGCCTGAGAGATAATGCCGTACATTGAAAACGTGGGAACAGGGTACAGAACAGGCCCGCCGAAGACGGTTATGAGATAATATATCAGCTCATCAGAGCCGTTTCCAAAAACGATATTCTCAGGATTCAGTCTCAGATTTTTTGCGATAATTTTTTTTAGAGTTTTTGCTTCAGGATCAGGGTAACGGTTGGTTTTAATTGACTTTAAGATTTTATCAGCAATCTCAAAACCATAAGGGCTTTCATTCGCATCAAGCTTTACACTGCATGGAATCTCTTTTGCGCTATACGCCCTGAGACTGCGGATGTTCGGACCGACAAGGCTCTTTATGCTTAGCTTCATTCTAATTCTTTCTCTTAGCCCATAACTTAAAAAGGACAGGATATGATATTCGAGCGAAAAGGTTATATCCTGTCTTTTTCATAATTACGGTATAACTTTATTTAACTGATACTCCACTATGCCTGACGCGCCCGCAGTCTTCAGTTTCGGGATAATGTCCCGCACAACTTTCTCGTCAATTATCACTTCAAGGGCATACCACCCCTTATCTGAAAGCGCAGATATGGTTGGCGAGTGCATGGCTGAAAGAAGGCTCATCACGCGTTTAAATGACCTCTCAGGGACGTTCATCTTGAGCCCGACTTTTTCCTCGGCAGACAATGCGCCCTTCAGGAGCATGACAATATTTTCCATCTTCTGTTTTTTCCACCTGTCCTGCCACGCCTTTTTGTTTGCAATGAATCTTGTGCTTGACTCAAGAATGGTTTCAACGATTCGCAGATTGTTTGCCCTTAAAGACGTGCCTGTCTCCGTAAGCTCGACTATGGCGTCAGCAAGGTAGGGCGGTTTTACCTCTGTTGCGCCCCATGAAAAATCAACCTCTGCCTTTATCCCTCTTGCCTTGAGAAATTTCTTTGTAAACCCTACAAGCTCTGTTGCAATGCGTTTGCCGTTCAAGCCTTTTACGCTTTTTATCTTTGAGTCATTCGGCACGGCAATAACCCATTTTACAGGCCTTAGGCCTTCCTTTGCATAGATGAGTTCTGCAACCTCATGCACGTCGGCGTTCTGTTCCAGTATCCAGTCTTTGCCTGTAAGCCCGCAGTCAAGTATTCCGTCCTCAACATATCTTGCCATTTCCTGCGCCCTTATCAGCATTGCCTCAACCTCAATGTCGTCAAAGGACGGATAATATGAACGGCTTGATACAGAGATGTGGTATCCTGCCTTTCTGAAAAGGTTTAATGTTGACTCCTGAAGGCTTCCCTTGGGAATGCCGAGTTTTAGGATTTTGCTCATAATTTTCTCCTCATAGCCCTTGCTAATCAAGTTTTTAGTTTGTTAGTTGTTTGGCTGAAAACTGACAACTAACAACTGACGACTGTTTTTATAATACATGAGGGCATGGAAAATATTCAATTTTTTGATGTAAGATTAAGGGTATAAAATGAAAGGAACTAAAGTCTCTCTATTTTTAGGCTGTGCAGTTTTGCTGGTCATCAGTCTGCCGTTTGTTTCCGCAGAGGTGGTTGACAGGGTGGTTGCTTTCGTTGATGACAAGGCGATAACCATGAGTGAACTTGACGAGAATTATAAGGCTGCGGTGAAAAAGATGCCTGATATAAAAAAAGAAGAGATGTTGAACACGAAGATAAACAGGATGCTCCTTTTGAGAGAGGCAAAGAAACTTCGTATAGAGGGGGCTAATCCGGATGAGGTTATAAAGGAGTATATAGAGCTAAAGCTCAGGACGTTCATAAAGATAACAGAGGACGATCTGAGGGAATTCTATGATAAAAACAGAAAAGAATTTGGGAAGACTGAGTTTGACGATGCAAGGGAAAAGATTGAGGAATATCTGATTGAAAAAGAGGTCAATATAAGGCTGAGAAAGCATATAGAGGACTTAAGGTCAAAGGCATATATAAAGATTCAGATGGATAATTAATTTTTGCTCTACCCTTTATGCATCTTTATAAAATTCGCTATTGAGCGGTCATAGGTGCGCTCGGCTTCTTTGGTGAAGAAACATGCAGGCAGTTCTTCGTTTTTCCTGTGATAGTGCAGGCATTCACAGCATCTGTGTTTTCTCTCACACGGCTCATAAGTGCAGTTGCAGTATTTTTTATTCTTTTCCTGTATGCATTCCATAAAACCTCCGTATTGATAATTATACCTTAAATGGATAGCGAGCGTATTCCCCGTGGTCTCTGCCACGGGGTCAAGCGAGCGGATGTAATAACAAATATTCCTTACATTAGATTCCCTGCGGTCTTGCCGCAGGGAAGATCAATTGTTATTCCTCTCTCAATAAGAGAGATGCTGTTTCAAAAACTTTTTCTGCTATAATGTTCTTATGAATCTTACTGAAAATGCCCTAAAAGTGCTTAATGCAAGGTATCTCCTCAAGGACGAAAGAGGGAAGGTCATAGAAACTCCTGAAGGGATGTTCAGGAGGGTTGCGCGAATAATTGCATCTGCCGAGGCTCAATACGATGGCAATGCCGCTCAGTGGGAAGAAAAATTCTACGAATTGATGACATCCCTCAGATTTCTTCCGAATTCGCCAACGCTCATGAACGCGGGAAAAGACATAGGGCAGCTTGCCGCATGTTTTGTGCTTCCTGTAGATGACTCAATGAGCTCTATATTTGATACGCTGAAAAATGCCGCACTAATCCTTCAGAGCGGCGGCGGCACAGGTTTTTCTTTTACAAGGTTAAGGCCCAAGGCTGATATTGTGCGTTCAACGGGGGGAATCGCAAGCGGACCGGTCTCTTTTATGAAGATATACAACACCGCAACCGATGTCATTAAACAAGGCGGAGCAAGGCGCGGGGCTAATATGGGGATGCTGCGCATTGACCATCCTGATATCCTTGATTTTATCCGCATCAAAAGGGCAGAGGGAGAATTGACGAACTTTAATATCTCTGTTTCAGTGACGGATGCATTTATGGATGCCCTTAAAAATGGCGGTGAGTATGAGCTTGTAAATCCGAGGAGCAAGGCATCTGCCGGAAAACTCAAGGCGCACGATGTTTTTAAGGAACTTGTTGAGAGCGCATGGGAGACAGGAGATCCCGGACTTGTATTCATTGACAGGATTAACAGGGATAATCCGACTCCGAATATTGGCAGTATTGAGTCAACAAATCCCTGCGGCGAGCAGCCGTTGCTTCCGTATGAGGCATGCATATTGGGTTCGCTGAACCTTTCAAAATATGTAAAACCGACAGACGGAAAAACAAAACCCCTCATAGATTATGATTCCCTGTCAAACGACATAAGGACTGCAGTCAGGTTTCTGGATAATTCCATAGACGTGAATAAATATCCTCTGCCAGCGATAGAGTCTATGCACAAAGGCAACAGGAAGATAGGTCTTGGTGTTATGGGATGGGCTGATATGTTAGTACTCATGGGGCTCCCTTACAATCACAAGAAGGCATTTAAACTCGGGAAACTGGTAATGAGGTTTATGAGGGATGAGTCAAGGAACGCATCTGTGGAACTGGCGCAGCAGCGTGGTGTCTTTCTGAATTTCAAAGGCTCTGTCTACGATGCGCCTGATATGCCCCGCGTGAGGAATGCGACCACAACTACGATAGCGCCTACAGGGACTCTCTCCATAGTTGCGGATTGCTCAAGCGGAATAGAGCCGCTGTTTGCTCTTGCATACAAGCGGCTTATTCTTAACACCGAACTATTTGAGATTAACCGGTATTTTTTTGATATTGCAAAGAGCCGCGGTTTTTATTCAGAGGCATTAAAAGAAAAGGTCATAAGCAGGGGAAATCTTCACGGCATTAAAGAAGTCCCCAATGATGTCAGGAAACTGTTTAAGACTACTCATGAGATTCCATTTGAAGATCACATAGAGATGCAGGCGTGTTTTCAAGAATTCACGGACAACGCAGTGTCAAAGACCATAAACATGCCGCATAGATCAAAGAGAGAAGATGTTGAGAGGGCATTCCTGCTTGCTTATGAAAAAGGATGCAAAGGCATTACTATTTTCAGATATGGCATTAAGAAGATAGGAACTCTTGTTAGGTTTAGAGACTCGGATTAAAGAATGTTCATGTTCAAGAAAATATTGACTCCATTTCTTATGCCGCCAGGGATATTTATTGTCTTATTAATATGCACGGCAGTGTGGCTCTTTTTTAAAAGACACTGGAAGATAGGCTTCTTTAATCTTTTGACGGCGTTTTTAATGTGGGTGCTTTCGGTGTCGCCTGTTTCGGACAGCTTGTTCAGGGTTTTGGAATCAGGTGTGAAAATACCTGAAGCCCCGAGTGGCGATGTAATTGTGCTTCTTGGAGGAGGTATTTCTGACGGGACGCCTGATCTGTCGGGCATCGGCGCGCCTTCTGAGGAAACATCGGCAAGGATTATTACTGCTGTGAGGCTGCAGAGGAGGCTGGATATTCCGATAATTGTGTCGGGAGGAAGCGTGTTCAAAGGCAGAAAAGCAGAGGCAGTTGTGGTCAAACGGTTTCTGATTGATCTCGGTGTGCCGGCTAATAAGGTTATACCAGAAGACAAAAGCAGGGATACGATTGAGAATGCAAGGTATTCCATGGAGATATGCAGAAAATTTAATTATAAAAAAGTCATTCTTGTAACATCTGCCTATCACATGAAACGTGCTATAATGAGTTTCCGGAAAGTTGGCATTGATGTTCTTCCGGCGCCTGCCAACTTCCAGACATGGGAAAATAAAAGATATGGATGGGAGAGTTATCTGCCCGGAGGTTTTGACAGCGCTGCAACAGCCTTCCGTGAATATTTGGGTTTGATATTCTATAAATTTGCATATTAGAGGGAGACGGGAAATGATTCTTGGCGTTAATGTTGACCATGTTGCCACTGTAAGAGAGGCAAGAAAAGGCATAGAGCCTGACCCTGTGATGGCTGCAACTCTTGCAATATTAGGCGGGGCCGACGGCATTACAGTCCATCTGAGAGAAGACAGGCGGCACATACATGACAGGGATTTAAGGATATTAAGGGAAGTTATCCCTGTTGAGTTAAATCTGGAGATGGCAGCTACAAAAGATATGACAGGCATTGCGTTGAAGATAAAGCCTGATATGGTGACGCTTGTGCCTGAGAAACGCGAGGAGCTTACAACAGAAGGAGGGCTTGATGTTAAAAGGCATAAGTCTAACCTTAAAAATGCAATCAAGAGGATTCAGGGCGCAGGGATACCTGTCAGCCTTTTTATAAATCCGTCATCCGATGATATTGCCGTAGCCAAAGAAACAGGCGCTGATATGGTGGAGATACACACAGGCCTTTATGCAAACGCAAGGGGCAGTAAACAGGAAAAAGAACTTATAAAGGTTGCACGGTCTGTAAAAGAGGCGTTGAGTCTGGGGCTTGACGCTAATGCAGGACACGGGCTTAATTATTTTAATGTCAAAAGTGTTGCGGCGATTGAGGGATTAAGAGGGCTGTACATTGGACACGGTATTGTCTCAAGAGCCGTACTTGTGGGAATTGAGAGGGCTGTTAGGGAGATGAAGGAGTTGATGATATGATTTACGGCGTCGGCATAGACCTTGTCAGGATTGAACGGATGAAGGATGTTGTTGAAAAGTGGGACAGGAAATTTCTTGAGAGGGTTTTTACTAAGACGGAAATTTCCTACTGCTATGAGAAGAAAAATCCGTATCTCTCGCTTGCGGTGCGCTTTGCCGCAAAAGAAGCGCTGATAAAGGCTATAGGCTCAGAGGTTGTTGTTCCTCTTACCGATATTGAGGTAATAAGCTCTGAAAGCGGCAAGCCTGTTATAAAAACAAACGGAAAGCTGAAAAGATTTTTTGAAGAAAAGGCGATAAAGCAGGCATTAATAAGCCTTAGCCACGAAAAAGACTACGGCATTGCCTGTGTTGTCCTGGAAATCTGATTCGATTGTTTAACCCGAAAAATGCAATTGATTCTTACATGCATGGACGCGAATGCCTTCAAATAAAAATAATTTGTGCAGGATCTTTATTGCAGTTTTGAAAAATCCGCTATTGATGATGCGAGCGTCCAGATGCCTTTCAGAAGCGCAAGCCGATTAAGTTTAATCTCTTCCCTTTTATCCATTACAAGGACCTTGTCAAAAAAATGATTGATAGGGGCGGTCAGTCCTGAAAGAATTCTCAGCGCTTCGGAATATTTGTGTCCATCTATCAGGCTTTCAATTTCGGTTTTCAGTTTGCTGAATTCCTCGTGGAGTTTTTTCTCCGGATCTGCATGAAGCAGTTTCCCCTTTAATGAAGGGAGTGCAGCCGCGGGGGTAATATTTTTCACCCTCTTTATGGCAGTGAGAAAATCATTGTAGTTATCTGTTTCCTTAAATTCCTTAACAGCCTGAAGCCTTCTTCGTATTTCTTTTAACGGAATTTCTGCGGAGAGATGGAGCACAGACTGGACTATATCCGAACCATACCCTTCTGATAAAAACAAAGGCTCAAGCCTCTGTTCAAAGAATCTGAGCGCTGTTTCTGCAATTTCTCCTGACCGATTAGTGCCTTTCAGGTTTTTCAAAGAAGCATCAACAATATCTTTGAGCGATAAAGCGTAGCCTTTATTAAGCAGTATTGCTATGACTGCAAATGTCTGTCTCCTTAATGCAAAGGGGTCTTCCGAGCCTGTTGGTATAAGTCCAATGGAGAAGAATGAAGTTATATTATCCAGTTTGTCTGCAAGGCTGAGAATAGCGCCAGTCTCTGTTTCAGGCAGTCTGTCTCCATGAAATGCCGGGAGATACTGTTCCATCAACGCTGTTGAAACTTCTGCGTCTTCATTGTCATTGGTTGCATAGTATTTTCCAATAATTCCCTGAAGTTCCGGAAATTCCCTTACGACGCCTGTCAGGAGGTCTGTTTTGGAGAGAAGCGCTGCTCTTTCGACCTTTTGCATGAGAGAGACATTTATTTTTGACGCAAGATATGACGTAAGGGTTTTGACCCTCAATGCTTTCTCGTAGAGTGTCCCGAGTTTTTCCTGATACACGACATTTTTAAGGCTGTTTATCCTGTCTTCAAGTTTTTTCCTGCAGTCTTCTTCAAAATAGAATTTGGCATCCTCAAATCTTGCCTTTATAACACGTTCCGCCCCGATATTAACAGTTCCTGAATTTTGTTCAGCAGTGTTGCTTATAATGATAAAGTAATTTGTGAGCACGCCTTTAATATCTTCAATTGCAAAGTATTTCTGATGTTCTCTCATTACCGTTATAAGCAGCTCTTTGGGAAGCCTGAGATATTCCTGCGGGAAGCTGCCTAATACCGGCGCAGGATATTCTACGAGATTTGAGACAGTCTCAATGAGTTCTTCGTCTTTCACGATTTTCCCGTTTATGGAAGATGAGAGCTTCTCTGCTTTTTCTGTCATAATCCTTCTTCTTTCCAATGGGTCAACTATTACATGGTTATTTGCAAGCAGCCTTGTATAAGCAGGGATTTCCTTTATCTGAAAAGCGGCAGGCGACAGGAATCTGTGCCCACGGGTCATGTTGCCGCTTTTTATCCCATCTATCTCAAAACTGATTGTTTCGTTATCAAACAGAGACAACAGCCATCTGATAGGCCGTATAAATCTTATGTCATTGCCGCCCCAGCGCATTGATTTCGGAAGATGCACTGAAAACACGATTTTTTTAAGTATTTCAGGAAGAAGTGCCCTGACATATATGCCTTTTTCTTCTATGACTGCAGCAACGTATTCACCTTTGTCCTTCTTTTTAACGATGAGTTTTTCAATGCTTATGCCTTGAGATCTGGCAAATCCTGCTGCTGCCTTTGTAGGTCTGCCATCCGTATCAAAAGCTGCCTTTTTAGAAGGGCCGAATATTTCTTTTACTCTGTCTTCCTGCATCGGTGGGATCCCGGCTGCAATTACTGCAAGTCTTCGCGGAGAGCCCAATGTTTTTACTGCTGAAAACCTTATATGATTTTCTTTAAATATTGTCTCTGTGTTTTCTTTTAGTTGCTGTATGGCAGATGGCAGAAACCTTGCAGGGATGTCTTCTGTGCCTATCTCTAAAAGCAGCGATGAGTGCTGAACTTCGTTCCTTGTCATTAATGTTACCTCTAGTTTTTTTCAGAACATTATAACCTTATAAGAGATTATTGACAAGATAAGTATGGTTTGATAGATTGTTTATGAAGCATCAGTAATGAAATTGTCATTGCGAGGAGCGTTAGTGATGAAGCAATCCCAGAAAGCAAGATTGCCGCGCCTTCGGCTCGCAATGACGGAGTAGAGGTGTTCTAAGGTGAAAAAAATCTTCAGTTGGCAGGTTCTATTAGGCATTGCGCTAATTACTCTCTCTGCGATTTTCTATCTTATTCACTACGCAATCTTCAGAGACAGTCACCACATCTTTATTTATTTGTTAGGTGATATCGCATTTGTTCCCATTGAAGTCCTGCTGGTTACGCTGATTATACACCGCTTGCTGAATGAGAGGGAAAAGCGCGACATGCTGAAGAAGATGAATATGGCCATAGGTGTTTTTTTCAGCGAGGTCGGCACTTCTCTTCTTAAATACCTCTCTGCTTTTGATGCTCACCCTGAAAAGATAGGAGCAAGGCTTGTTGTTGCATCCAATTGGCCGGAACGGGAATTTTCCATGGTAAAAAAATATGTCAAGAATTACAACTGTAGGATTGAGATCAATGGGGGCGATCTTGAGGGTCTGAGGGATTTTCTTGTCGGAGAAAGAAGGTTTTTACTCGCCCTTCTGCAAAATCCTAATTTACTGGAACACGAATCTTTCACTGATCTTCTGTGGGCTGTAACACATCTGACCGAGGAATTATCACACAGGAAAGATTTGAGAACCCTGCCCAATGCTGATTATGAACATCTTTCGGGTGATATAAAGAGGGCGTATATTATGCTGATAACAGAGTGGTTGGGGTATATGGAGCATTTAAAGGAAAGTTATCCTTATCTGTTTTCCCTTGCTGTAAGGACAAACCCTTTTGACCCGGCTGCATCGCCGGTTGTAGACTCGTAAAGAAATAAAGTGAGGTTTCTGAAAAGTGTTAAGAGATGACATTAAGAGTTTTGTATATCGGAGAATCAGGAAAAAATGTCTTGTCAAAAGTTTTCTTTTGCTGGTCATTGCTTTTACATCTCTGACGGCAGGGACTGCTTTTGCTGAAACGGTTTCTTTTCAGAAGGAATATACCTATCAGGCAGGAGAGCTTGACAACAAGGTTTCTGCCCGTATAATTGCGATGGAGAATGCGAAGAGGCTTTTATTCAGTGAAATAGAAGCTTACCTTGAGAGCAAGGCAGTGATAAAAAACCTTCAACTCACTAAAAATCAGACTACGGCTCTTATCTCGGTAATTGTAAGGACTGATGTGATAGAACAGAAATGGGATAAAAATGCCTTTTATGTTAAGGCAGGGGTTTCTGTTAATCCTGATGAGATAGTTAAGTCTATTGCTGTTCTGAGCAGGGATAAGAGAAATACAGGAGAGATAGAAGAGGTAAGGAAGAAAGCATCAGGAATTTTAAAAAGGCTTGAAAAATTAAAAGAACAGCATGAGGCAGGCAGTGCAGATGGGAAGATAGCCCCGATATTATCGGGGTATAATGAGGCAGTAAAGATTTTAAGTGCAATTGACTGGTTTGAGAATGGATGTGTGCTTGTGAATTCCGGCAACCCCCAGAAAGCAGTCGAGGCGTTTATGAAGGCCATAAAATTAACCCCTAATAATGAGAAGTTTTATGTCTTTCGAGGGAATGCCTATGGGGAAGCCGGCAATAATCAGCATGCTGTTAAGGATATTACAAAAGCGTTGAAATTGAATCCTAAGTATGTAAGGGCGTATCTTTCCCGCGGTAATGCCTATGCGAGATCGGGAAATTATCAGCAGGCACTTAAGGACTACACTATGGCTTTAAAATTTAATCCAAAACATGAAGAGGCTTATTGCTATCGCGGAGTTGCCTATGGGGCGCTGGGAAAAGAACAACAGGCGCTTGAGGATTTCAGCCATGCCATAAAGTTAAATCCCGAGTATGAGAAGGCTTATTTTTACCGCGGACTTGCTTATGCCGAATCGGGAAATTATCACAAGGCGCTTGAAGATTTTAACAAGGCTGTGGAGCTGAATCCCGGCGATTCCGAGGCTTATTTCAACCGCGGCAGGGTTTATGGGCTGCTCGGCGATACGTATAAAGCCGTGGAAGACATTAGAAAGGCTGCAAGATTAGGAGACAAGGCGGCTCAGAATTTTTTAAAGACGCAGAAGATTGAGTGGTAGGACGTATATGTGCGGGGTCGCTTAAAGGTTTTAGATTAAGTAAGGGAAAATGTGAGGGAACACGAGGGAAGCGTACTGCGCGGTCTCACTCATCGTCTAACACCCAAATTCAGCGGCGGGGAATTTACAATTGAAAAATTAAACAAGGCTATTCCCCGTCCCCTGGAATGTTTTGTTGTGCAATCTTTATTTGTCTCAATTTTCGATTGAGTTTTCCTGTCTTAATTTCATGTTCCCAAATTCTGATTACCTGCCAGCCTTTCATTTTCAGTGCCTTTGTTATTTGCTTGTCTCTAATTTTATTCTTCTCAATTTTATTGTTCCAGTAATTTACATTTGATGAAGGCATACGGCAATGGCGGGGGCAGCCGTGCCAAAAACAGCCGTCAATGAATACTGCTATCTTGAATTTTGAGAAAACAAAGTCAGGCTTACCAGTCAAGGGATAATTGCGCCGCCATCCGGCAATGCCCTTTTCTTTGAGGAGTGAAACAAAATTAAGCTCTGTGGATTTTGCGTCTCTGGACTTTACGCTCGCCATAATTCTTGAGCGTTCCGTCTTTGAAAAAGTATCCACAGTTCACTTGATGATTTCTATCCAAGACTCATCAAACTTTATAGCCTTGAGGATTTCGTTCCGGTCTACTATTGGAGGTTGTTTGATTCTTATCGCAAGTCTATCGTCAGGAACATCTTCTACTATGGTAAACTGAGAGCCATGAGGCTGCCAAGTGAAGATGTGTTGATTGCTGTCTTTCTTAAAGCCCTCTAAATTGTTTCTCTCGTTCCATTGCCACCAATAATTATCGCCTCTATAAAGAATCGTCTCAAATTCAAATACAGCGGCTTCGAGCAAGTCATCGGATTTAATGAGAACAACTGTTCTGACATGTTTGTAGAGTTTGCGAATGCTTGATACACGTTCGTTCCAAATAGAGAGAATTTTCTCTCCAAGCTCGCTTGGGTCTGCATCACTGATTTCTCGGTCGCCAAAAGAATAAATTGGGGAATTTCTCCCGGAAATCAAGCGGACTTTTGAAACACTTGATGGTCTTTTATTTTTGACTGTTTTTGCTCCCCACGCTGTTTGTTGAAGGACAATGTCATCTAAACCAACATTTGAGGGTTTCCATTTCGCGCCGACAAGCCGCGCAAAGATTTCTTCCCAATCCGCGCCTTCAAGTCGCGCCGTACCGCGCGACGCAAGCAAATAGACAAGCTCGCGCCCCAAATTAAGAGCGAAGTCTTTGGGAAATTTATTTAGCGGATACGGCGGCTTGTATTTCTCTACTGTTCTTAGTCTTGGCCCTTCTGCCATATTTTTTCCCTTTTTCAAAAATTCTCATCTGCCCATCAACCATTTGATACTGAAGATTATTGACATCATATTCGACATAGCCGTTATGCCATCCCTGAGCAATAAACAAATTTTTGAGGACTGCTTTGGCTACAGGAACAGGAAGACTGTTGCCAGCTTGTTTCCGGGTTTGACTATAGTTGCAGACAATTTGATAACTGTCTGGAAATCCTTGTAACCGCAACATCTCGCGCATAGTAAGGCGCCTTTCTCCGTTGACCAATAAATAATTATATGAAGCTCCAGCGCGTAACGCGCAAGAAAAAGGATATGCGCTGATATGTCCTGCTTTATTTTCGTGCCATATCGTAGGTTCTTTTGTGGGCTTTTGTTTTTTGAGCCGATTCTTTCTTATGTATTGGGAAGCATAGTAGTGTTCAGGCGCGTTTGCCTCTAAAACAGCCTTTAGCGGAGTCATTGGCACGCCGCCTTTCGGCCAATCAAATGAACAGGCTTTCTTGAACCCGACAATAAATATGCGTTCTCTTTTTTGAGGCAGGCCAAAATCCAGCGCATTGAAGATGCGGAAGTCGGCATGATAGCCTAATTCTCTCAAAGCTGTCATGATACGTTTAAGTGTCTTACCGTTGTTATGACCCGCTAATAATTTTACGTTTTCCAACACAAATGCCTTTGGTTTTTTTGCTTCAAGTATGCGGGCAATCTCAAAGAAAAGGGTGCCGCGCGTGTCCTCAAACCCTTTCCTATGGCCGATTATGCTGAACGGCTGACATGGGAAACCGGCAAAGAGTATATCATGGTCAGGTATGTCCTCTGATTTAATCGCTGTAATATCGCCCGCTGGCTCTTCACCGAAATTCGCTGCATAAGCCTGCTTGCAATCCTCGTCAATATCGCTTGAAAAAACGCACTTGACCGGCGCGCCCAAGTCACTGCCTAATTGTTCAGCAGCAACGCGAAAACCGCCAATGCCACAGAATAAATCAATATATCTAATTGCCTTGCCATTCTTACCTTTATAAATTGCCATGCTATAACTTACCATTATCAGCGCAAGTTGTTCAATTGCCTTTTTTGTCTTAACGCCACATTAGCAAGAGAATTCTGTTCACTTCTCTGAATCAATACGTTAGAGATTGCCACGTCGGTCGTAACGACCTCCTCGCAATGACATCCAAAAAAGACTTTTTCAGGGGTCTCAAATTGAAGTCTTCAGCAGCGGAAATCCCATCTCTTCTCTCTGTTTCATATACGCATGTGCGCACAGCCTCGCAAGGTTCCTCACTCGTGCAATGTAGCCTGTCCTCTCTGTTACCGAGATAGCTCCCCTTGCGTCAAGAAGGTTGAACGTATGCGAACACTTAAGGCAGAACTCATATGACGGCAGGACGAGTCCGAGTTCATTCAGTCTTATGGATTCTTTTTCATAGGCTTCAAATTGCTTTATCAGAAGTTCTGTGTCTGCGTAATCAAAATTATATTTTGAAAATTCCACTTCATCAATATGGTGAATGTCGCCGTATTTAATGCCCTTGGACCACTCAAGGTTGAATACATTGTCTGCATTCTGAAGGTACATGGCAATTCTTTCAAGCCCGTATGTTATCTCAAGGGACACAGGCTTCAGGTCAATGCTTCCTACCTGCTGAAAATACGTGAACTGTGTTATTTCCATTCCGTCAAGCCAGACTTCCCACCCAAGCCCCCATGCGCCGAGTGTCGGGGATTCCCAGTCATCTTCCACAAACCTTATGTCATGTTTTTGAGGTTCTATGCCGAGATATGTGAGGCTTTCAAGATAAATTTCCTGACTTTCATTCGGCGAGGGCTTAAGGATTACCTGATACTGGTAATAATGCTGAAGCCTGTTCGGGTTCTCGCCGTATCTGCCGTCTGTAGGCCTCCTTGAAGGTTCGACATAAGCCGTTTTCCACGGCTCGGGCCCGAGGACTTTAAAAAAGGTTGCGGGATGGAATGTCCCTGCGCCGACCTCAATATCATAAGGCTGGAGCAGGACGCAGCCCTGCTTTGACCAGAATTCATGAAGCTTTAAAATCAGTTCCTGAAAATACATTAATATCTCCTCGGTATTGTGAAAAAATCATAATGTAAGGGTTGGCGTTTTGTCAAATGTGATATAATGTTTCCGATGGCTAAAAAGATTTTCATGAAGGGTAATGAGGTCATTGCAGAGGCAGCGATTCAGGCAGGCTGCCGTTTTTATGCAGGCTATCCTATAACCCCGCAAAATGAAATTCCTGAATATATGTCTTGGCGCATGGAAGATGCGGGAGGCGTCTTTATTCAGGCTGAAAGCGAATTAGCCGCAATAAATATGGTGTATGGCGCCTCTGCTGCGGGCGCGCGGGCTATGACATCGTCAAGCAGCCCCGGCATAAGCCTGATGCAGGAGACGGTTTCCTATCTGTGCGGAGCAGAGCTTCCCGCTGTACTCGTGAATATGCAGAGGGGAGGGCCCGGACTTGGAAACATATCAGGCAGCCAGGCGGATTATTTTCAGACAGTAAAAGGCGGCGGGCACGGTGATTATAAACTTCTTGTATATGCTCCGTATAATCTTCAGGAACTCTGGGATTTAACCATGCTTGCCTTTGATAAGGCGGATGAATACAGGAATCCTGTAATGATTCTCGGCGATGGGATACTGGGCCAGATGATGGAGCCTTTTTATCAGACGCCTTATATAAAGCCCGACCTTCCGGAGAAGACATGGGCGCTGACAGGGTGCGGAGGGAGAGGCCCGAATGTGGTCAAATCTCTCTATATGGGCGAGGGCGAACTTGAAGTTAGAAACAGCATTCTTCAGGAAAAATACAGGAAGATGAAAGAAGATGAGGTAAGATTTGAGATGTTTGGCACAGAAGACGCCGAGACAATAGTTGTTGCATTCGGAACTGCGGCTCGTATAGCATTTTCTGCTGTCAAGAAGTTGCGGAGTGAAGGCTCCAGATTAGGATTTTTCCGTCCCATCAGTCTTTTCCCTTTCCCTGAAAAGGAACTTGCAGCTCTTGCAAATCCCAAGAGGAGGTTTATCACGATTGAACTTAATGCAGGCCAGATGGTTGAGGATGTAAGGCTTGCCGTTAACGGCAAATCGGAAGTTCTTTTTTACGGAAGAACGGGCGGCGCAATAATGACGCCCGAAGAAATCTATGAAGAACTGAACCTTCTTTCCGTAGTTAATAGTTAAGGGGAAAAATATCATCAGGGCATATTGAGAAGCGGTTTGAGTGCAGGCATGGTATTTTTACCTTGACAGTAAAGGCAGCATTTGATATTAATTTTATCTGAAGGGTAACGCCATGCTTGTGTGGGGAAGCCCTGAAAAAAAAGGTAACAGGCTGAAAACCTGATTTGGGGAGGCGGTTATGAAAAAGATATTTTTAATTATTCTGGTCAATGTGTGTCTCTTTATGTTCGTTTCCACTGTGTATGCTGCTGCCGGGAAAATTGCAAAGTTCAGCGGTGAAGTATCTTGGAGAGACAAAGCCAACGTGCCTTATAAAAAAGCCAAGGAAGGCATGGATTTTGAAGCAGGATGCTGGATAAAGACGGGCAAGGATGGATGGGCAAAACTGTCTCTGTCCGATGGCAGCGCTTTTACCCTCGCCAATAACACAGAACTTGAGATAGATAAATTTGTGGTTTCAACTGATAAAAAGGAAGGTGTTTTTAAATTAACTCAGGGCAAACTCAGGGCTACTGTTACAAGGCTTGCAGGACAGCAGACAAATTTCAAGGTGAAAAGCCCCACAGCAGTTGCCGGCATCAAAGGGACTGAATTTATGATGATGACACAGGGTTATGCAAATGTCCTTTTCGGAAATGAAGGAACCGCTGAGATTTCGGGCAATACGGAATTATCCAAGCCGCTTTCTTCAGACACTATGGTTCAGAACACAAGGGGAATCAACCCGACTGACCCTGTTAAGATTGAACAGGACACACCATTATACACGGCAAAGAAAGATTTTGAAGAGATTACCGCTGCAAAGCCTCCGCAAGAGTGGGAAATATCAGGCAACCTTCCTCATATAATCGCAAGGTGGAATATAAATTATGCTCATTATCTGGCTGATGCCGGAAGATATGATGAGGCGCTTTATATTTTTCAGATAGCGCTTGACCTTACTGATAAACTCGAAATCAGAGGCGATGCAAGGCTTGAAAGGGGAGCTGTTTATTCGAGATTTCTGAGAAATCAGGAAGCTGCGCTTGCAGAATATCTGCTTATCCTTGAGGAATACCCGATAAGCCCGCAGCGTGAAACAGCGCTCTATCTTACAGGCATACTTCTTGATGAAATGGGATTTGCAAAAAGGGCAAAGGAAAGGCTGCTTCAGTATAAAAGCGAATTCCCTAACGGCAAACACATAGGCAATGTAGAGACTTATCTCCAGAGAATGAAAGATTAATGCGGTAATCCCGCCAAAGCAGGAGGAAACTGGCTTGTCGTAGACCCGTAGAAAAGGGGCAATTATGAAATACTCCAAACTGCTGACCTTTATTGTAATTGGTCTTCTTGCTTCAGTTGTAACCTTTTTCATTTACAGGCAGAATTTTCATTTCCTTGATGCGGTTGACCTGAAACTCAAAGATGCAAGATTTAAAATCCGGAAGAATGTGCAGCCTGACAACAGGGTTGTGATAGTTGCAATAGATTCAAAGAGCGTCAATGAACTCGGCAGGTGGCCGTGGAAAAGGTCTGTATTTGCCGGACTTCTGAATAGCTTAAAAGAATACGGAGTAAAGGTAACAGCGCTGGACATTGTTTTCTCCGAACCTTCGAACAGCAAAGAAGATACAGCGCTTTCCAGAGCCATAGAAAAAAACAGCAGTGTAATCCTCGGTTATTTTTTCAGGGATGAAAAAGAAGACGCAGACCCAAAGGCTATATCCCAGATAGAGTTGTCAAAGATAAAACTTCTGAAGATTGCAGAAGGTGTGGTGTCGGTTCCTGTATATCACCGTCCTTTTGTGGAGACAAATATCTCCTTGCTTGGACGCGGCGCTCTGGATTTCGGCTTTTTCAATACAGACCCGGACGCTGACGGCCCTGTAAGAAAATCAACTCTTCTTATGCTTTATAACGGAGAAATTTATCCCTCGCTTGCGTTAAAGGCATTGCGGCATTACACAGGCAAGGAGATTATGCTTGAAGTGGAGCCTTTCGGTGTTTCATCTCTAAGGCTTGGAGATATGTCTATCCCCTCTGATGAAAGCGGAAGGCTTACTGTGAATTACTACGGCAAGGGCGGGACTATTGCCACGCTGTCAGCGGTTGATGTTATTAAAAAGAGATTAAAAAACGAAGAACTGAAAGACAAGATTGTGTTTGTCGGCGCGACAGAGGTTGGCATCTATGACATGAGGGCAACCCCTGTTGAGTCAGCTTTCCCGGGAGTTGAGATACATGCAACTGTAGCGTCCAATGCTCTTCAGGGCAGATTCATATTAAGAGATGGAAGGATAATTGCGATTGAGATTTTATGTTTGGCGTTATTCCCTGTAATCCTTACATTGATGCTCGGCGTATTGAGAAACAGCTTTCTGGGGCTTGTTGCTTTTATATTTGTGTCCGGCGTATATGCTGTTTTCAATTATTTGTTGTTCAGAAACTATTCCATAGATATGAGCCTTTTGTATCCGCTTTCCTCAACAGCAATGGCATTTATAAGCTCTGAGGCATACAGAAACCTTGTGGTAGAAAGGAAGAACCGCTACCTTAAAAAGGCGTTTTCAAGTTATGTTTCGCCTGAGCTTGTTGCTGAGATAATAAAGAATCCTGACAGGCTCGCGCTCGGAGGCGCAAAGAAAGAGATAACTGTTCTGTTTTCAGACATAAGAGGGTTTACGGGCATCTCGGAAAAGCTTGCGCCTGATGTTCTTGTCTCGCTTCTTAATGAATATCTTGGCCCTATGACAGAAGTTGTCCTGAAAAATAACGGGACTCTGGATAAGTATATCGGCGATGCAGTGATGGCGATTTATAACGCACCGTTGGATGTAACGGACCACCCTGAAAAGGCATGCAGGACAGCAATAGAAATGATTGATAAATTGAAGGGAATAAACGGCAGTTTTAAACAGAAAGGGCTTCCTCCTGTTGACATAGGGATAGGGGTGAACACAGGATATGCTGTTGTTGGAAATATGGGAGCGGATATGAGGTTTGATTATACGGCGATCGGCGACACGGTAAACCTGGCTTCAAGGCTTGAAGGGCAGAACAAATATTACGGCACACATATAATCCTGAGTGAGTTTACCGTTGAAAAGGTTAAGGATAAATTTTTGCTCAGGGAGATAGATCTCATGAGGGTTGTGGGCAAGGAAAAACCCGTTGCGATTTTTGAGTTAATGACAGACGGAAATTCCAAGCTTGCAGATGGATTTTCCGAAGCCCTGAAAGTTTACAGGGCAAAGGGTTTTCAGAATGCGCTTGATATTTTTACAGGGCTTGCCGGTGAACACAATGACCCTGTGGCAAAACTTTATTCTGAAAGATGCCGCGAATACCTTCAGACGCCTCCTCCTCCTGATTGGGACGGAGTGTTTATTTCAAGCAAGAAATAGATTTTATGATATAATGAGCCTATATTATTATTCTGTGAAGGGGGGAAGAAATGCAAACGCAAATGAAGCATGAAGATGAAATTATCAAGGAGTTGCAGAATTTGCCTGATGAACAGATTCTTAATCTTCTCAATATTATACGCATCTTTAAAAAAAGCATTATTATGCAGAGGGAAGCGGATTTCTACCTCAAAAAAGAGTTTGACGGGTGGGATGCTTTAAGCGACGAAGCTCTAAGTAATTTTGAGGCTAAGTTAGCGTGACTTTTGGAGATATTTATCTCGTTGAAATACCTACTTCCGGCGGACATGAACAGCAAGGCGTCAGACCTGCAATTGTAGTCCAGACTGCTGAAAACATAGAGAAGGTTCCTACTGTGTTGATTGTCCCTTTCACCACACAAATAAGAGCTGCGAATTTTCCGTTTACTTTTGTCGTAGAGCCGGATTCTACCAATAATCTGACTTCAACATCTATCGCGTTAGTGTTTCAACTAAGGGCTATTGATAAAAAGAGGATAAAAAGTAAGATCGGCAGTCTGAATCCAGCTGATATGCAGATTTTGAAACAAAAGCTGGAAAATATCTTGAAAGTTTAGAAAAGCTGGGGTGCTGTTTTCATCCGATGTGAATTTTACCTGTAATACCAAAATAGAAATGTCCGGTTTTACCAAAGTAGAAATGTCCTATTCCGTGTGATGCTAAACTGCCTCTTTTTAAAAAAAGGAGGCGTGATGGCAGGGAAGGACATAATCGAGATGAGTCAGAGGGAGTTAAGGCGGTTGCATGTAATCCGTAAAGCAATCGAAGGGATATTAAAGCAGAAAGAAGCAGGGGACTTGCTATCATTGAGCGATCGGCAGGTAAGGAGGCTAATCAAGAAAGTAAGGCTTGAGGGAGATGTTGGCATAATCCATAAGGCCAGGGGTAAACCATCAAACAGCAACCTTCCGAAGAAGATAAAAGATAAAGCGATAAAGTTTTATAGGGAAAAGCTCAAGGGATTTGGGCCGACTCTTGCAAGTGAGAAGCTTTCAGAAATGGAAGGCATTGAGATAAGCAAAGATACCTTAAGAAACTGGTTGATACAGACAGGAGACTGGGAGAAGATCAGAAAG
>JASEHP010000029.1 GCA_030018605.1 Thermodesulfovibrionales bacterium | reverse complement strand
CTGACATGCAGCACAGGGGCCATTACAGAATTTCAACTAACAATGGGATTGACACTTTGAACTAATCCACAAGAGAAAAATGAAATTGCCCGCAAAAGGGGGACCGAATAGATGAAGGCTGTAGAGATAAAACCGGATATATACTGGGCTGGAGTGATAGACTGGGGGGCAAGGGATTTTCACGGATATGTCACTCCCAATGGAACGACATACAACAATTACCTTATCATGGACGAACAGATTACCCTGCTTGACACTGTTAAGCATGATTTTTCCGATATAACCATTGGAAATATAAAAAACATTACAGACCCCTCAAAGATTGTTAACGTAATAATAAACCACATAGAAACCGACCATGCAAGCAGCATTGACAAGATAATGGGGCTTGCGCCTGATGCAACCATATTTATATCAGAACGCGGGAAGAAAGGTCTTGACAGGCACTTTGACACATCACGGTGGAAATTCAGAATTGTAAAAACAGGGGACACACTGAATACAGGAAGATATAATCTTTTATTCCTTGAGACCCCGATGCTTCACTGGCCTGACTCAATGATGACTTATGTGAAGGAGGCAAAGCTTCTCATCTCGCAGGACGCATTCGGACAGCATCTTGCCACAGCAGCCCGCTTTGACGATGAATTTATAGAATGCGCAGCCCATGCAGAGCTTGAGGACTCTGTTGTTGACTACTACGCAAATATCCTCATGCCTTTCGGACAGCTCATAAAGGCAAAAATTTCCGAGCTGCAGAAACTCGGGCTTGAGATAGACATGATTGCCCCTGACCACGGCATTATCTGGCGTAAACAGCCTGAGAGAGTTATTCAGATGTATCAGGATATGGCGGATGGAAAGGCGTCTCTCAGGGTTGCAATAATATATGATACGATGTGGCACAGCACAGAGCGCATGACAGCGCTGGTAATGCAGGGAATTAAAGATGAAGGCATTGACTGCACAGTGATAAAATTAAGGGCTACACCCGGCAGTGTTGCAGTGAAGGAATTATGGAAATCAAGGGGATGTCTTATTGGAACGCCGACATTAAACAACACGATATTCCCTTCAGTTGCAGGATTTTTAACATATCTCAGAGGGTTGAGGCCTAAGAACCGCATCATGGGCGCATTCGGAAGCTACGGATGGGGCGGAGGCGCAGTAAAAGAGGTTTATCAGGAATTCAAAAAAATGGGGCTTGAGACAGTTGAACCGGGCATGCAGGTTATTTATAAACCCTCAAGCGAAGATGAGGGCAAGTGTTATGGATTCGGAAGAGAGTTTGCAAGGAAGGTACAAGAATACCATAAGAAATTTGAGTGAGGAGGAGATATGTCTGTATGGAAATGCACGGTATGCGGTTATGAATATGATGAGGCGGTAGAGGGAACTCCTTTTGAACAGCTTCCGGATGACTGGAAATGTCCTGTGTGCAATGCGCCAAAGGATGCCTTTGAAAAAATAAAATAAATAAGGAGTCTGTGCAGGCAATTTTTTGAAAAACGAAATAATAAAACTGCTGTCAGATAAGAGATATGATGCGCTGATGAGCCTGCCGCTTAGCAATGGCAGGCTTCTCAGCAGCCTCATCTCGCTCACCTATAAGAAGAGTATTATCAGCTATCGCGCCATAGAGGCTTTCGGCATAGTCTCAAAAGAAATAGCAAAGACAAAACCTGAAATTGTCAGGAATGCTGTCGGACGCCTGCTCTGGATGATACGGGACGAATCAGGAGGAATCGGCTGGAGTTCTCCTGAGATGCTCGGTGAAATAGTAAGAAATAGCCCTGAATTATTTTCAGATGTTGCGCCTGTGATAATGTCTTTCCTTGATGAAGAGATGCTGGCGTCAGGAGTGCTGATCGCAGCCGGAAGAATAGGGGAGGTTAATCCTGAACTTATTGTCCATGCAATCCCGCTTATTATCACGTATCTTCACAATCGCGAACCGCTGCTCAGAGGCATTGCCGCATGGGCGCTCGGCAGGATAAGGGTTTCTCAGGTCGAACCAGAACTGGAAAAACTTAAAAACGATGCTTGCATCATTGCAATTTATGAAGATGGAAAGCTGATAGAAAAAACAATCGGGCAGATTACAAAAGAGGCGCTGGAGAGAATTAATTCAGCCTGACGGAGCTTGGATATACGGGCAGTAGGCGCGTTCGTGGCAGTTTCTGCATGTCTGTTCATTTAAGGGAATGGCAGTGAAATCTCCTTTTCTTAAATCCGAAACTGTTTTTTCAAGATACTTAAGGCATGTCTCTATATAATCATCCATTGTCATGCTGTCTTTTTTCCCGGGAAGCCATGTGATTTTAGTATCTTTGACTGAGTATATGCCTGCGCGGTTTACTTTGAATCCGAGGGACTTCATCAAAGCGGCATAAATAAAAAGTTGAAGACTTGCCCCTTTATTTAGAATCTCTGTCCTGTTGAGCTGAGCCGCGCCTGTCTTGTAGTCAATAAGCTCAACCTCGTTGTTTGCAGTAGCGCAGTAGCGCAGTAGCGCAGTAGAATGTTCTTTCATTTTAAGCTGCTGCTCTGTTGCTCTGTTGCTCTGTTGCTCTGTTTTCATATCTATCCTGTCTATCTTCCCCTTGAGCTTTATATTTTTTATGACCTCTCCTTCAACAGGCGCTTCAGCCTTCATAAACGAATATCCCTCTGCACTGAGTTCTGCTTCAAGCTCATAGATTTCAGGAAGGATGGAAAGGAATGATTCCCGGATGAAATTTTTCCAGTAGTTTTCCAAAGGTTTTTCGGCAAGCAATTTTGTGAGGAGTTTTTCTGCCTCTGCCTTCATCTCATCAAAGTCCCGATAAGATCTGGGTTTTGCCATTAACCCTTCCATGATTTCATGGATTATTATGCCGAGAAGCATTGCCTCAATCTCATATTCTTTTGTCTCTGAAGGCTCAAGCCGGAGAATCTTTTCTATGAAAAATTTCCTGTGGCAGGTCCTGTATGAATCTATGTCCGTAACCCTGATATTTGAGTTTTCGCCGAACTGTTTTTTTATCAGCCTGCTTTTGATGCTTATTTCTTTTATATGCGATGAGAGTGGAATTTCCTGATGCCTCAGCAATTCTTCTTCCCTGCACAGGATTCCGGGTGTTTTCTCTGTAGTCTCAGCTTTCCACGGCAGGAAAGGCGAGGGCAGGAAGAGCTTGTCCGCCTCCATTGCAGGATAGGAAAGGCAGGTGTTTTTTGAAGAGGCTGTCAACCGCTTGAATATAAACTGCTGGAGATGCAGGTATCTCTTCATATTAACAAGGCCTAATTTTGTCTTAACATTGTCAGGCAAAAGAAGGTCAATCTCGGGCATGGAAGGCAAATCGCCGTCTTTCAAGCCTCCGAGGTATAGATATTCAGGCTCTGTGCAGCGCAGCTCAAAGAAGCCTGAGACCTGCACGCCTTCTCCTTCAGCCTCTTTTTCAGAAGTGTTCAGTATGTATCTGAGGCTGTCAATGAATTCCCGCAACCCGTTTCTGCTGCCCGCATCCGTCAGTATCAGGCTGTCAATGAGGGATAGCTCTTTCAGAAATTCTGAGGCCTGTTCTTTGATGTCTGCATCTTCAGCACCCGAGAAATCAAGTTCTGAAAGAAGTTTGTAGAGGGCTTCTGCTATCTGCTTGAAGGTCCCTCTGTCTTTCAAAGATTCAAGGGGTTTGAGCTTTTTAAATATCCATTTGAACTCTTTTTCAATCTCGGGGAGGATGCCTTTTAACGCAGGGTTTTTAACATCGGATAATGTTTTAGATAAGCCCAGCCATAAGTTTTTGCCTTTGATTATCCCTGAGTAAAGCGATATATGAGGAATCCACTCTCTGAATAAAGCAGGCATTTTTTTGAAATGCGGGGATGTAAGAAATCTCGAAAACTGAAGCCTCGGATAGTCGTCAGCAATTGATTCAAGCATTGCCGTGAGGGCAAGGTAAGGCTCTGTCTTTCCCGATGGTTTTGAGGTGGAGAATGCGCATGGTATGCCGTATCTTTTGAACACCCTCTGCACAATGTTATGATAAGTGTGCAGTTTCGGGAACGCGACTATTATCCTGTCTAAAGACCTGCACCTGCCTGATATGAACAGGTTTTTGATATGCCGGGCAATGCCCTCAACTTCTTCGTCTATACCAGGATATGAGACATAGGACAGCCCTTTTTCTGATGACGACAGTGGAATGGCTGAATCAGCGTCAAACGAGCCCGCTTCAATACTAAAGTTATTCTTTATAAAATCATCAAAACTATTTGTTATTCCAGTAAAATTTTCATCGTATAGAATTGAGATGAAGGTTGTCTCAGCCTGCTCAATCAGGCTCTTCAGGATAAGCTCTTCTGAGGGTGTAACCTCGTAAAATCCGTCAAGAATAAGAATATCATGGCTGTAATTATGCTCCTTTACAATCGCAGGGCACTCTGCCATAAGATCGTTTTCATCAATAAGATTCTGTGCTGCCAGTATCTCCTGATATCTCCTGAAGATTTCAATTGCGTCCAACGCCCTTTTTGAGCCCTCTTCGGGAACATTGAGTTCTTCAAACGCGTTTTTTAGCTCTTTGCGGATGGTCTCAATGTCTTTGAGAGGGAAATACTGCTTTAGCTCGTCAATGAAGCTGGTTATGATTGAAGAAAATCCGATGCCTTTGCCTGACAGTCTTGAGATGATAATGGGTATTATTGTTCTTGATACAGGGGTTTTACTGCCGTGCAGAGAATAGAGTTTCTTAGAGAGATGTTTTATGGTCGTCATCTCAGGCGGGATGTAAGTGTTTTTTGTCAGTTTATGGAAAATTCTCTGGCTCTCTCTTGTTTTCCCTGCGGTAGGGGAGAGGTAGAGAATTTTGGAATAGTCGCTGCCTTTTATTCTTGAGGCTGCTTCTTTCAGGAGCTCTTCTGCAGAACCTCTTCTGCCGAATGGGACATTAAAGACTTTAACCTGTTTTGGCTGCCGGCTGCTCATGTGATAACTGTGCAAGCTTACGTTCTGTATTCCGCATTGACCCTGATGTATTCTTCAGTCAGGTCGCAGGTTAAAACTTTTGCTGATGCAGAGCCTTTGTTCAGGTTTATCAGGATACTTACCTCGCTGTTGTTTCTCAGGTAATTATTTGCCTCTGCATCTTTTCCCGTGCCTGTGCCTTTATTTACAACTTTGATATTTCCTAAATGAATGGATACATTTTCCTCATTGAATTTTATCCCTGAATATCCGAGCGCAGCCATAATCCGTCCCCAGTTTGCGTCATTTCCGTAAATGGCTGTCTTTACGAGACTGGAATTTGCAACAGAGAAAGCAGCCTTTTCAGCCTCTTTTTCATCAGCCGCTCCGTTAACCTCTGTTGCGATTGATTTTGTAGCTCCTTCTCCGTCTTTAATGATAAGCCTTGACAGTTCGTATGTAACCTCATCAAGGGCATTTTTAAAGATTTTATAGGATGCAGAGTTCTCTTTGATTTCAGAATTGCCCAGCGCTCCGTTAGACATTATCATCGCCGTGTCATTTGTGGACATATCGCCGTCTATTGTTATCCTGTTGAATGATTTCTTCACGGAATCCTTTAGAGCCCTGCTTAGCGTTCTTTTTTCTACTGCGATATCGGTCATGATAAAACATAGCATTGTTGCCATATTCGGCGCTATCATGCCGGCGCCTTTGCAGATGCCTGATATGGTCCCTGTCCTGCTTTTGATTTTTACTTTTTTGGATATAGCCTTCGGGAACGTGTCTGTTGTCATTATTGCAGAAGCAATGTCACAAAGGCTTGCCCTGCCAAGATTAGCCGTAAGAACAGGAATTATCGCTTCTATCTTTTCCATGGGCATCGGCGTTCCTATAACCCCTGTTGAACAGACATAGACAAGGGAAGGATTTATCTTCAGGCTTTTTGCCATGAGCGACGCTGTCTCAGCGACATCCTTCATCCCTTTTCTGCCTGTGCACGCATTTGCATTGCCGCTGTTTACTATGATTGCCTGTCCTTTTCCCGATTTAATCTTTTCAATATCAAGTCTCACCGGAGCGGCCTTTACCATGTTTGTTGTAAAGGCGCCTGCGATGTTTGCCTCTGTCATGGAATAAATTAGGGCGATGTCTTTTTTCCCGGGTTTTTTTATTGCGGCTTCTCCGGCAGAGAGCAGGAAACCTTCGGGGATGTATGTTTTGTCTTTATTCTTCAGCATCACACCTATTTTATCATATTTGTAATGCATTAAAGATATCTCTCATTTTCATAATGATGTTTTTTGTAATCATTATTGTGTAAGATAATATCTGACGGGAGGAGGCTTGGATAGAGATAAATGTTTTCTGTTATTAAGGATAGAGTTCACACTGCATCTACTGTTCTGTGGCATTCAGTCAAGTCTTTCATTAAAAACAATAATTCTTCTGCGGCTGCCTCCCTTGCATATTACTCGCTTTTCGCTTTGATACCGCTGCTGCTCCTGCTGTTTTTTTCTCTCAGCTTTTTCATTACATCTTCCAAGGCTGTTATGCAAAGGATTACCATGCTCATAAGCCAATTCATCCCTTATTACAGCGACACTATACTTAACGAGGTTTACGCTCTGGCAGGGCATAAGGGCATGTGGAAGATAATAAGCATAGTGGCGCTTTTGTGGACTTCAATGCCCTTAATGGGCACGCTGAGGAGCGCCTTTTATAATATTTTTAAGCTGGAGGAGAAGCGCTCTTTCCTGAAGGCCAATATTCTGGACCTCGGCGTAATACTTCTTACCTTATCTCTTCTCGTAGTTGTAAGCTTTTCAAACGTGGCGTTCAAGAAGTTTCTGGTCCTCGGCGGCAGCACGTTTCTTTATGATATTGCGTCCTATGGCATTACCGCTGCCATAATATCAGTGTTCTATTTCGTTTTTGTGCCTGCGAAGGTTCGGTTCAGCTATATATTGGCGGGCTCCGCGCTCACAACATTGTTATGGGGAATAATCAGGCCTCTATTCGGCCTTTTCCTCTCATACAACCCTCAGTACGGCCTTACCTTCGGCTCCTTGAAGGCGCTGTTTATCATTATTATATGGATATATTACTCGTTCAGCGTGCTTCTGTTCGGCGCAGAGGTCATAGCCAATCTAAGGAGAAAGGACGTTCTGCTGCTTCGGGGGCTGTTTTATGAGACGCATACGGACAGAAGGACGCAAAAGCTTAAAAGGAAGTTCGGGCGGGATTACAGGGCAGGAAATGTTATCTTCAAAGAAGGGGATGAAGGCAGTGAGATGTTTTATATCCTCTCCGGCAGTGTGAGGCTGATTAAAAAAGATCAGACGCTGAGAATTATGCGGAAGGGAGAATACTTCGGAGAGATGGCTCTGTTAATCGGGACTCCGAGGACAACAAGCGCACAGGCAGAGGAGGATAACACATCTCTTGCCATTATAACCCCGGAGAATTTTGAAACGCTTCTCAGGGAAGAGCCGAAGATTGCAATCTCATTTTTGAAAGAGCTTGCGCACAGGCTGAAAGCGACTAATGAAATTCTGCAGTAAAACCTTGGTGAAATTATATTTATTTTTTGTATTATAGGATTTGCCATTAGACAGCATGACAGAGGGAGGGGTTAGATGGAATTAGAGTCTTTTTCAGGAAAAGACAAAAGCGCGCTGATAGAGAAGTTTCTCCGGGAGCTTCCTGTTTTTAAAAGCCTTTCTGATAATTATCTGAGCCGTATCGCAAAGGATTTCATTGTCTTTCAGGTCAAAAAGGGCGAAACCGTATTTTATCAGTCTGACAGCAGCACTGATCTTTACATAGTTCTTGAAGGCGCAGTAAGGGCGTCTCTATTAAATCAAGAAGGGCAGGAGCTTGTTCTTGCCGCCTTTGATAAAGGGAACTTTTTTGGCGAGATGAGCCTTCTTGACGGAAAACCAAGGTCTGCCACAATAATAGCAGTGGAGGACTCCGCGCTCGGAATGCTGAAGCGGGAGAGGTTTCTTTCTGCAGTTAAAGATGACCCCATGATTGCCATTGACCTTCTCTCTGCCCTGGTGCAGAGGCTGAGAATGGCGGATGGCATGATAGAATCATTAGCTTTTCTGGATGTTAACCAGCGTCTTGTAAAATTATTCCTTAGCATTGCGGCAGCAGAGGGCGAGAAGGACAAAAGCGGTTTTTTCAGGATAAAAAAACTCACGCACAAAGAGCTGGCGGCCCGCACAGGTGCATCAAGGGAAGCCATATCCAAAGTCATAAAGGCGCTTGCTTTCAGGGATGTTGTCAGGGAGGATGGAGATTATTTTCTTATCTCTCCTGATGCAGAAAATAGAATCTAAGAATGGTGAATTTTACCTTGACAGCGTAGCCTTATACCTTTACACTTTAGTTGAGAAAGCATCCAGCCGTCATTCCCGCTTGTCGGGAATCCTTACTTTAAGGAAAGATTCTGGACTCGCCGGCATGGCAGAAAAGGTGTAGAAAATAGGCATTTTGCACTATGGATGAATAGTTAGTTGCAATCATGAAAATGAGGAGGTGCGGTAGGGTGGGCAGAAAAATAATAGCTGTATTCATTTTAGTATTTATTTTTTATGTCTCTGTTAATATTGCTGAGTGTTTTGCCGAACTAAAATGTGTTAATGCCGAGGGCGAGGCGGTTATTGTGAACAACGATGTGCCGTCTGCAAAAGCAGAGGCAATAGCACGGGCAAAATGGGCTGCTATAGAGCAGGCAGTTGGCGTTGAAGTCAAAGCTCAGAGCGTAGTTCAGAACATGACGCTTGTTGACGATGCCGTAAGCAAACAGATAAGAGGCGTTATTGCTAATTTTAAGGAGCTTGCCAAAGAAACACGGAAAGATACCTTTTGGGTCAGGATAAATGCATGTGTTGAGCCGCTGAAGGCAAGAGATGCTGTATCGTCCCTTGCGCTTAATAATTCAATCGCAGTATTTATCCCTGCAAAAAAACCCAAGGTTGTCAAGGAAATGGAAGAGATTCATAAAACGCCTTACGGGAAAACCGAGAGGAGCGGGCTTGCAACCAAAGATGAGTATGACGAAACCAACATTCTGTCAGAGAATCTTATCGGCAGGCTTACAGAGCAGGGCTATACTGTTGTTGACGTTGCTCCAACCCATGCAATGGCAGCTCAGGAAATTGAAAATGCAGTTAAGAGCGGCAACTTTATGACCGTGAGAAGTTTAATGTATAAATTTCTATCAAATATCCTTCTTATAGGAAAGATTGATTACACTATTTCCACGAGAAAGGGGCAGGACATAGGATACGGCATCTCTATGCCTTTTAATAATGTAACAGTGAGGCTGACATACAGAATCGTAACCAGAGACAATGCAGGAAAGACAGTTATTCTTACTGCCGGCACCGAAGAAGGCAAGGGCATGGCGATGAACGTGGAAGATGCTGCTGCAAGCGGATTGAAAGACCTGTCGGCAAAACTTATTCCTGTTGTCCTTGATAAAGTAGGCCAGTATATTAAAGGCATTGCAAAGAAGGTGGAAGTAACGGTAAAGGGAGTTACAGACATAAATAGTCATCTTGCAGTGAAAGATATTCTTCAAAATATTGCATGGGTTACGAATGTTGAAGAAAAAACAAAAACCGTGATAAAAACAGAAAAAATAAGCGAAACTACGATGGTCTCAGAGCCAATAGCAGTAGGAGGTTTTGGGGAATTCGTAGTAAGTTATTCTGAAAATCCTATTTATCTGGCTAACAGCATAAGCCAGAAGGGCAATTTCCATATAGTCAATTTTTCACCGTCTTCAATAACGTTAAGATACCAAAAATAAACGAGGAGGTTACTTATTATGAATATAAGGCAGTTAAAGATTTCTCTTGCGACTATTCTTGCAGCCGCTTTCATATCGTCTTCCTGTGCTCCGAAGCTGAGCATTTCAGAGTTCAGACAGGAGGCGATTGACTCCAAGACAGCGTCTCATCAATTGCCTCAGTATGTTATAGACAAGAAAAAGGCGAAACTGGCTGTTCTGCCGCCGGGTGATTCCACCCAGTTCAGAACTGCTTGCGGGCTGGGGCAGGCAGCGCATGAAAATTTCACGCAGACACTCGCAAAGATAGGCACTGTGGAGGTTGTTGAAAGAAGCCAGCTTGATGCCTTTATGCAGGAAATGAAGTTTCAGGCAGGAATCACGAGCGAAGTAGATGCTAATAAGTTCATGCAGATTGCAAAGGGAGTTGATTTTGTATTTGTGGGAGCTGTTTCATCTGCGGGAGTCAATGCCTCATTCACGGCAGGAGGAATGCGAAAGAACGTTTTTACAGGTAAAGACTATTATGCCAACCCTACCTGTTCAGAGTCAGGGAAGGTGCTGGTTAATTACAGGCTTATTACATTTCCTTCAGGCAGTGTCCAGCAGGTATTCCAGCTTGACGGCCAGAAAACTAATTTACCGAGAAATGTAAGTAGCTCATATGACTGCAGGGTTCAGAATCCGTGCGGCTTGCTTCAGGAAGCTGTGTACCGAGCAATCGACGATGTTAAAGAGTCTCTTGCCGAAGCCTTCCCTGTTTACGGCTATATTTCCAAGACCATGACTCACAAGTCAAATAAGAAAAACAGGATAGCATTTTTAAGCCTTGGAAAGGCAGACGGCGTTGAGGCCGGCAGCACAGTTGACATAGTAGAATTTATTCCTGAAAAGGACACTGTAAAAGGCACTACAGCTCTTGTGCCTCGTGTTATCGCTGAGTGTGCAGTAACCGAGACAGAGCTTTTCCCTGACAGAAGCATCTGTGTCATCCCTGAAGAAAGCGCTGATTTTGTCTTTGTAAAGCATGCTGTCAGGACAAAATCTAAAGCCGGCGTTTTCAGGGGCATACAAAAGATATACAGAAAGGTCATGTAGGGGTTGATGCGAGATAAGGCAATGATACAGAAAGTTTTTGCTACAATTGCTGTTTTCCTTATTTTGCTCTTCATAGCCGCATGTAAGCCTGTAAAGGATGAAAGCACCATAAGGCAGATTTTTTCCCTGCTCAATGAAACAAGATATGACGAGGCATTAAAGCTTATGGAAGGCAATGCCGAAACTCTTATGAGGAAATTAACTAAAGAGCAGTCAGGGGAGATTGTCGGCATTGTCTTTAAAAATCTGGTTCTGGATAAGGTTTCTAAAGATGAATTGTTGACATCCAGAGAGAAAGACTCAAGGATATACAGGGCAGGCTATCACCTTGAGCTTAAATATAAAAATATGCGTCAGGAAGTGGTGGAACTGCTTTCAAAGGTTGGAAACGGTGAAGTGCTTATCTATGTCAATAAAAAAACAGGAAAAATCGCCGGCTTAATTGACCTGAAGGGCGGTGTTTTCGTCGCGCCGTAAAAACCCTTAAGGCGGATGTGAATTTTACCTTTACATATCTTGCTGTTAGTGGTAAATAGTAAGAAGAGACGATATTAATCTTGTTAATAACTTTAACGACAAAAAGAAGGAGGTATGTATGAAAGGCTGTATGAGAGTTCTGTTTGTGGTTTTTATTCTTGCGTTTATTTCCGCCTGTACAAAGCCGGTCGCTAAATGCACTGACCCGACCGACAATCCCTCTCACCATTATCTGATGGGGATGCAGGCGCTGGAGGAGAAAAAAGTTGATGTTGCGCAGAGTAAATTTGAAAGGGCTAATTTCTGTGACGAAAAGTTTTCTCCTGCCCATGACGGCCTTGCCATTGTTTCAGCTTATAAGACCAAGCAGCAGGCTGACGCGGCATTTAAAAAAGTAGAAACCGAAAGGGTGATGGAACACCTCAAAAAAGCTGGCAAACTTGCAGAAAGCGCTGAGGATAAATTTGATCATCTTGTGGCAATAATGAGGGTGCATAGCGCCATTAAACCAACAAAAGACTGGCTTAAGACAGCTGAGGAAGCCTACGGTGAAATCAGAGACTTAAAAGTTGACGAGAAAAAGCTGACCTATTATCAGGGCAAAGAGGCCGCAGATTATTTTATGGGCAAGGCATATCTTAATGCGTTAGAGTTCAGGCAGGCAAGAGATAAGTTTGCCGATGTCCTGAATGCAAAGAGAGAAGGCAAGTGGCATGAGAAGGCTGACAAGGCGCATAAGCGCGTAGATAAGATAGTCCGTGCTATGGCAGGCATTACAGTGGGCGATGTAGGCAAGCAGATAGCTGTTAAAGATTCAGTCACAAGGGCAGACCTTGCAGCATTGCTTATCACCGAAATGAAACTTGACAAGCTCTTTGCAGGACGCATCCCTGTAAAATCACAGATTGACAAGATGAAGGCAGAGTTTACTCCCCCTGATGTCCTTAATCATCCGTTTAAAGAGGAAGTTCTTACTATGATGAAGTGGAAGGTGAGGGGGCTTGAGCCGAAGTTTGATGAGACTACGAGGGCATATCTGTTTAAACCTTCGGATGTTGTAAAAAGAGGCGAAATGGCGTTGATACTTGAAGACGTGTTAATTAAACTCACGGGCGATGAAAAACTTGCAACTGCATTTTTCGGACATGAAAAATCTCCGTTCCCTGATGTGAGGAAGACTTCTCCGTTCTATAATGCGGTCATGAATATGACTACGAGAGGCATTATGGAAGGCGAGCTTTCAGGCGAGTTCAGGATAGACGCTCCTGTTGACGGCGCAGAGGCATTGCTTGCGATGAGGGTATTAAAGCAGAGGATGAATATTTATTAGCAATAAGTTAGAAATGAAAAGAAGTGTAAGTGCGAGTGATTAGTGTGAGTAATTAATGCTATAACCTACACTTGCACTGACACTTACACTAAAAAAGGAGGACGATATGAAACATAAGAGATGGCTTATCGGAGCATTGATATTACTCATTGGGTTTGGAGGCATTGCTGTTGCCCAGCAATACCCAACGGAGCCAATGGGAGGACAGCAGCAGCCTCAACAGCCTACGCAGTCAGGCGCTATTCAGCTTGACTCGAGCTTTACCAAGGCAAATGAGTGGCTGAGCAAAAATAACCTTTCTTTAACCGGCAGCGCTGCAGGCAGAGATGACGGAGCTGCTTTCAGTCAGGAAATGATTTTGTTTTATGGCGAGGCTTATGGCAATCCTGCGCATACCAATATCGCGCAAAGGGGAGGCATGGCTAAAAGGGCAGCAGTAGTTGTCGCCCAAAGGTCACTTGCAGAATATATTAACGGGTTTGCAATCGTAGGCGATACACTGGTTAAAGACGGCGTAGCGCAGTATGATGTAATCAGGTCCGCTGTTGCAGGGTTTATAAAAGGCGTTCAGGTAGTTTTTCAGGATTACAGCCCTGAGAAGGATACTGCCATTGCCATAATCAAGGTAGGAATGCACGGGCCGGACGGTTTTGCATCCAGTCTGTATAAGAAAATGTTTGTAACCGAAAGAAAGATGGACCCCCAATTTGTAAAGGCCATTCATGAAGTGGACGGCAAGCCTGCGCCTAACTTTAAGGCAGCGGTTGTTCCAGTAGAAGCGCATGACGGGCTTATAATTGACGCTACTGAACAGAACTTCAGGCCTGCATTGATAAACAGGGTTTTCACTCCCAAGGGAGAACTGCTTTACGATCCATCAAAGATAAGCCAGAAAGTGCTTGTTGAGCAGGGATGCGGTGAGTACACAAACAGCGTGGACAAGGCAAAGGCTGCTCTTGGTACAAGAGGCGTAAAGTACCCTCTGATCATTAAGGCAGTAGGCACGGTTAGCGCATCTGACCTTCAGGTCTCTGATGATGACGCTGTGAAAATCTTCTCAGCAAACCAGAAGAAGGGCTTTTTTGCAAGCGC
>JASEHP010000028.1 GCA_030018605.1 Thermodesulfovibrionales bacterium | reverse complement strand
TTTTAGATGATTTAACCAGTACCTTCTCGGTTACATTTTAGATGATTTAATGCGACCTCTTCCATTTTCATCCAAAAGTTTATAAAATAGTGGTTAAATTTACGCTTAAGGAGGCTGCACATGGCAAGAAAGAACTATTTTTTTACTTCTGAATCTGTAACCGAAGGTCATCCTGACAAGATAGCTGACCAGATATCAGATGCAATTCTTGATGCGATAATTGCGCAGGACCCAATTGCGAGAGTGGCATGCGAGACTCTTGTGACAACAGGACTGGCTTTTGTCGCAGGCGAGATTTCAACAACATGTTATGTCCATATACCTGACATCGTGAGAGAAACCATTAAGAATATCGGCTATACAAGAGCAAAATACGGTTTTGATTATGAAACCTGCTCTGTAATAACCTCTATAGACCAGCAGTCCGGCGATATAGCTATGGGTGTTGACACAGGCGGCGCAGGGGACCAGGGACTGATGTTCGGCTTTGCGTGCAATGAAACTCCCGAGTTTATGCCTTTGCCAATCATGCTTGCGCATAAGATTGCAATGCGGCTTTCGGAGGTCAGAAAAAATGATGTCCTTCCCTACCTTAGGCCTGACGGAAAATCTCAGGTTACAATTGAATACAAGGACGGCAAACCGTTCAGGATAGATACAATCGTCGTATCTTCCCAGCATAGCCCTGACGTGCATATGAAGGATATGAAAGAAGACATCATCGAAAAGGTAATCAAGCCTGTTATCCCGAAGGAACTCCTTGATGAGGAAAACGTGAAATACTACATTAACCCCACAGGCCGTTTTGTTGTCGGAGGCCCTATGGGTGATACCGGACTGACTGGAAGAAAGATAATAGTTGACAGCTACGGAGGAGTTGGAAGCCACGGAGGCGGATGCTTCTCCGGAAAAGATCCAACGAAAGTTGACCGCTCAGGCGCCTACGTTTCGAGGTATATAGCCAAAAATATCGCTGCGTCAGGCATAGCAGACAGAGTTGAAGTCCAGCTTGCATATGCCATCGGCATCCCTGAACCTGTTTCAATTCTTGTTGACACATTCGGGACAGGAAAGATTGATGGAGATAAAATCGTTCAGTTAATCAGGAAGAATTTCAACCTGACGCCTAAAGGCATAATAGAACATCTCAAGTTGAGAAGGCCGATATACAAGAAAACAGCCGCATATGGACATTTCGGCAAGAATGACCCTGACTTCACATGGGAGAAAACAGACAAGGCAGATACATTGAAAAAAGAAGCAGGACTATAAAAAGTATCAAAGCATCAAAGGGTCAAAGTCTCAAAGCTCTGATACTCTGACGCTCTGACACTAATAAATTGGAGGATAGATGATAAAGCACGATGTAAAAGATATCAAGCTGGCGAATAAAGGCAAATTACGGATTGAATGGGCTGCTAAAGAGATGCCTGTTCTCAAGAGCATCGCAGAACGGTTCAGAAAGGAAAAACCTCTCAAAGGCGTAAGGCTTGCCGCATGTCTGCATGTAACCACCGAAACCGCAAACCTTGCTGAAACTCTGAAGGCAGGAGGAGCGCAGGTATACCTGTGCGCGTCAAATCCATTAAGCACACAGGATGACGTTGCCGCATCGCTCGTTAAGAACTCCGGTATTTCTGTTTTTGCTATAAAAGGCGAAGACCACAAGACTTATTACAGGCATATAATGGATGCCCTGTCACTTAAGCCGAACATAACAATGGATGACGGAGCCGATATTGTTTCAACGCTCCATACAAAGAAAAAAGAACTCCTCAAAAACCTGTTAGGCGGGACAGAAGAGACAACCACAGGCGTCATAAGGCTGAGGGCCATGGCTGAAAAAGGGGTCTTGAAATACCCCATCATCGCTGTAAATGACGCATATACAAAATATTTGTTTGACAACCGTTACGGCACTGGACAGTCAACCATAGACGGAATAATGCGGGCTACAAACAGGCTGATTGCAGGCTCAATATTCGTTATAGCAGGCTACGGATGGTGCAGCAAAGGCATAGCGATGAGGGCAAAAGGCATGGGAGCAAAGATAATTATCACAGAGGTCAATCCTCTTCGCGGGCTTGAAGCTGTTATGGACGGATTTGATGTTATGCCCATGAGAGATGCAGCGCGAATCGGAGATATATTCGTTACAGCCACCGGAGATATTGACGTTATATACAAAGAATGCTTTAATCTTATGAAGGACGGCGCCATTTTCTGCAATTCAGGGCATTTCAATGTTGAGATAGCAATAGATGCCCTTAAGAAACTGTCAAAGTCAAGGAGAACAATAAGGGATTTCGTGGAAGAATACACTCTCAGGAACGGTAAAAGGGTGTATCTCCTCGGAGAGGGGCGGCTTATTAATCTTGCAGCGGCTGAGGGACATCCTTCCGCTGTTATGGACATGAGCTTTGCAAACCAGGCATTGTGCGCAGAATATATGGTGAAAAACTACAGAAAGCTCGAAAGAAAAGTTTACAGCGTCCCTGAAAAAATAGACAGTGAGATATCGAGGTTGAAACTTAAGTCAATGGGGATTAAGATAGATGTATTAACCTCGGCACAGAAGAAATATCTGGCAAGCTGGGAGATGGGGACATAGATAAAGTGTCAGAGTATCAGAACAACTTTGACCCTTTGATACTTTGACCCTTTGATACTTTAAAAAGATGCGTAAGGTTGAGATATACGATACAACACTGAGGGACGGCTCTCAGACAGAGGATATTGCATTCTCTGTTGAGGACAAACTCAGGATTACCGAGAAGCTTGATGAACTGGGGGTGCGTTATATTGAGGGGGGCTGGCCCGGTTCAAATCCCAAAGATGCAGACTATTTTAAGAAGTCAAAAAAGCTGAAGCTGAAAAATTCCGTAGTAGCTGCATTCGGGAGCACGCACAGGCCAAAACACAAAGCTAAAGATGACGCAAACATAAAGGCGCTTATTGCATCAGAAACCCCTGTAGTAACCATATTCGGAAAGACATGGGACTTCCACATAAAAGAATCCCTGAAGATAACACCTTCGGAAAACCTTGAGATAATCCACAATTCAGTGGCCTATCTTAAAAAATACGCAGACAAGGTATTTTTTGATGCAGAACATTTCTTTGACGGATACAAGGACAATCCGTCCCTTGCATTGAAATGCCTCATCTCTGCTCAGGATGCAGGCGCAGACTTCCTCGTGTTGTGTGACACAAACGGAGGCACAATGCCTGATGAAATGCAAAAAATAGTTGCCGGTGTCATTAAAAAAACAAAAGGGCCAATCGGGATACATACTCATAATGACTCTGAATGCGCGGTGGCAAATTCAATAATTGCGGTTGAGCGGGGCGCATCTCAGGTGCAGGGGACAATAAACGGCATTGGAGAAAGATGCGGAAACGCCAACCTCTGCTCTGTAATCCCTAATCTTAATCTCAAACTCGGGATAAAATGTATTACGGATGCACAGATGAAAAGGCTCAGAGACGTTTCAAGGTTCGTAAACGAGATATCAAATATGAGGCATTTCAAGCGCCAGCCTTTTGTCGGAGACAGCGCCTTCGCTCATAAGGGCGGCGTGCATGTGAGTGCTGTTATGAAAAGGCCTGAGACATACGAGCATATAAAACCCGAACTTGTGGGAAACTCGCACAGGGTACTAATCTCAGACCTTGCAGGGAAAAGCAACATTCTCAGAAAGGCAAAGGAATTTAACATCCACATCGCTCCGGATTCTCCGCAGCTTCAGGACATATTAAACACCTTGAAGGATCTCGAACATCAGGGCTTTCAGTTTGAAGGGGCCAATGCGTCATTTGAGCTTCTTCTCAAAAAAGCGCTCGGCCTGCACAGAAAATTCTTTGACCTTATCGGCTTCAGGTTAATCGTTGAAAAGAGAAAGGAAGGTGAAATCCCTTTAAGCGAAGCTACGATAATGATGAAGGTCGGAGGGAAAACTGAACACACTGCCGCCACAGGCATTGGTCCTGTAAATGCCCTTGATAATGCACTGAGAAAAGCCCTTGAGAAATTCTACCCTGAACTGAGAGAAGTAAAACTTCACGACTACAAAGTAAGAGTGCTTACGGCAGGCAGGGGAACATCCGCAAAGGTCAGAGTGCTTGCGGAATCAGGAGATGAAAAAAACAGGTGGATCACTGTCGGCGTATCGGAGAACATTATAGAGGCATCATGGCAGGCGCTTGTTGACAGCATTGAATATAAACTGCTGAAGGGAGAAGAGTAATATATTTCGAATGAATCACCCCACGGCAAGCTACAGAATATTTAAAAGTTGAATTTGTGTTGTTTGTTGTCATTCCCGCTCGTCTGGAATCTCGTAGCGAGTCTCCGCGAAGAGTCGCTTCGACCTTCAGAAAGATTCTGGACAAGCCAGAATGACAGAAATATGATAACCCGGTAGCAAGCTACAGGGAATAACAAGTTTAAAAAGACAATGACTGCCGATGAACTTTTTGAAAAAGGAATAGCCCTTTTAAGCGATAATAACCCGCTTGCCGCGCTCGCATTTTTTGAAAAAGCTCATAACATAAAAAAAACGCCGCCCATACAGTCATACCTTGGAATGTGCATAGCCCTTGAAAGAGGAAAGATTACATACGGGCTTATGCTCTGCAATGACGCAATCCATCTGGAACCTGAGAATCCGGCTCACTACCTGAACCTCGGCAGGATTTATCTGAAGGCAGGGAGCAGAGTGAATGCAATAGAAACATTCAGAAAAGGCCTTTCCGTCGGAGACAATGCAGAGATAAAGCGCATTCTTGACAGTTTAGGAACCAGAAAGAAACCTGTCTTTCCTTTCCTCTCCAGGAACAATTTCCTGAATAAATATACAGGGTTTATGATGCACCGTCTTAAGCTCAGGTAGCCCTGTCCGGACTCAAGATTTTTTAAAACACAGTATGTTAAAATGCCATTGCTATGGAAGAAATCGGGATAGTAAAAAGCACAACAGGGGCTTTTGCGAAAGTCTCGGTTCCGAGAAAGAGCGTCTGTGAAGGATGCACAGCAGGCACATGCAAGCCTGATGAACAGTCAATGGAGATTGATGCGGTTAACAAGGCAGGCGCAAAGGCAGGGCAGAAGGTCAGGGTTGTCATAAAGTCATATACATATCTCAAGGGTTCAATACTTGTTTACGGCATTCCTGCAATAGCTCTGATTGCAGGCGCAGTCCTCGGGAAAGAAGTTTTCAGCAGTCAGTTCAAAGATACAGACCCCGACATACTGTCGGCAATATTTGGCTTTGGTTTATTCCTGATTGCCTTTTTAGGCATCAAGATATGGAGCCTGACAGCAGAGAAAAAAACAGAACCAAAACCTGTTATAGCAGAGATCTTGGAATAAATGAAGTATCACCGTGTTAGTGTCAAAGTGTCATAGGGTCAAAGCGTCAAAGTTCCTGACACTCTGACACTCTGATACTTTGATACTTTGATACTCTGATACTTTGACACTTTTATAACTACAAGGAGGTTTTATGACTAATTTTGATGTTAATAAAATCCGGAATGTCGCTGTAATTGCGCATGGAGGCGCGGGAAAAACATCCCTGACCGAGGCAATGCTTTTTAATTCAGGCTCTATTGACAGGCTCGGCAGAATTGAAGAAGGCAACACAACGACTGACTGTGAACCTGAAGAAATATCAAGAAAGATAACCATTACATCGGCTTTCGGCTTCTGCATCTGGGACAGCCACCGCATAAACCTGATTGATACGCCGGGATTCATAAATTTTATAGAAGACACCAGAGGAAGCCTCAAGGCTGTTGATGGCGCTGTCGTTATAGTCAGCGCCCTATCAGGCGTTAAGGCAGAAACAGAGAAGGTCTGGAAATACGCCTGTGAATATGAAATCCCGAGAATAGTTTTTATAAACAAGATGGATAAAGAATCAGCCAACTTCCCCGGCACTCTTGATGAACTTGCCCAATCCTTCGGCACAGAAGGCGTTCCGCTTCAGATACCAATAGGTTCAGGAGAAACTTTCAGTGGAATAATCAATCTCATTAACATGAAGGCATATAAGTTTTCAGACGGCAAGGCAGCGGAATCAGACATCCCCTCTGATATGCTGTCTGAGGCTCAGGAATACAGGAAAAAGCTTGTAGAAAAGATTGCCGAATCAGAAGACGCGCTCCTTGAAAAATACCTTGAAGGCGGCGAACTGACACAGGAAGAACTTATAAGAGGGATAAAAGAGGGGTCTCTGTCAAGAAGGTTTATTCCAGTTGTATGCGGCTCGGCAACCAAAAACATAGGCATCCCTCAGATCATGGATGCAATAATACTCTGCCTGCCTTCTCCCCATGACCTCGTAAGAATTTTCCCCATTAAAGGCAAAAACCCGAAAGACTCAAAAGACGCGCAGAGAAAGCCTGACGAAAAAGAGCCGTTCTCCGCATACGTTTTTAAGACGATAGCAGACCCTTATGCGGGAAAGCTTTCTGTATTCAGAGTCTATTCAGGCGCTCTGAAGGCTGATTCAACTGTGTTGAATGCAACAACAGGAGCGAAAGAAAGGATAGGCCAGATATTCTATCTCCTCGGCAAAAAGCAGATACCGGCAAGCAGTTTAGGCCCCGGCGAGATCGGAGTTGTATCAAAACTCAAAGAGACAAACACAGGAGACACGCTCTCTGATGAGGCTCATCCCATTATATTTGAGAAGGTGAAGTTTGCAGAACCAATAATCTCCTATGCTATAGCCCCGAAAAGCAAAGGAGATGAAGAAAAAGTCAGCACAGGGCTTCACAGAGTTCTCGAAGAAGACCCGACCATTAAATTCCACAGGGATGAAGAGACAAAAGAGATGATACTTTCAGGCATGGGACAGGTGCATCTTGAAGTTGCGCTTGAAAGGTTGAAAAGGAAGTTCGGAGTTGAGGTTGTTATGAAAACTCCGAAGATTCCATACAGGGAAACAATCAGGGCTTCATCCGATGCGCATGGCAGGTATAAAAAACAGTCAGGCGGAAGAGGACAGTACGGAGACTGCCGGATAAAGATAGAGCCGCTGCCGAGAGGCAAGGGTTTTGAGTTCGTTGACAATATAGTCGGAGGAGCAATACCAAGGCAATACATACCTGCCGTAGAAAAAGGAATTGTAGATGCAATGCACGAAGGGATAATTGCCGGTTATCCTATGGTGGATGTAAGGGTTACACTTTATGACGGCTCATATCATACAGTGGATTCATCGGAAATGGCGTTTAAGATTGCAGGCTCATTAGGTATAAAAAAGGCTGTTGAAAATGCGAAGCCAATACTCCTTGAACCCGTAATGAAAGTAGAGATTACAACTCCTGATGAGACGCTCGGCGCAGTCATAGGCGACCTCAATTCAAAGAGAGGAAAAGTTCAGGGAGTTGAATCACAGGCGAGAAACCAGAAGATAACAGCATTAGTGCCTATGTCCGAGATGCTGACATACGCAAACCAACTCCACAGCCTCACATCAGGAAGGGGACTCTATTCAATGGAGTTCTCGCATTACGAAGAAGTGCCTTCGCATCAGGCGCAGAAGATAATCGCTGACAGGGCTGCACAGAAGAAAGAAAAGGCTGAAGAGAAATAAGACAAGGGGAGCATTTCCTGACATGGCAAAAGACATAAAAGACACGCTCAATCTTCCACGGACAGGTTTTCCCATGAAGGCGAACCTTACACAGAAAGAGCCTGAAATGCTTAAGTTCTGGGAAGAGAATAAGATATACGAAAAGCTGCAAAAGAAAAATTTAGGAAGTAAACATTACATCCTCCACGACGGACCTCCTTATGCCAACGGTTATATACATATCGGCCATGCGCTCAATAAAATACTCAAAGACATAATAGTAAAGTTCAAATCAATGCATGGGTTTTATTCGCCGTACATACCGGGATGGGACTGCCACGGCCTTCCAATTGAGCTTCAGGTGGACAAAAACCTCGGAGAAAAAAAAGACAAGGTTGATATCCTTGAAAAAAGAAAGCTCTGCAAAGAATATGCATCAAAATTTGTGGATATCCAGAGAGAGGAATTCAAGAGGCTCGGAGTAATGGGAGACTGGGCAGAGCCGTATCTTACGATGTCATACAGATATGAAGGAACAATTGTCAGGGAATTTGCGGAGTTCGTAAAAAAAGGCTATGCATATAAGGGCAAAAAGCCTGTTCACTGGTGCCCATCCTGTGTTACTGCATTGGCAGAGGCAGAGGTGGAGTATGCTGACAAAGAGTCGCCATCTGTATTTGTTAAGTTCAAAGTGGAGAGTTCGGAGTTCGGAGAAAAACTGCCAGAGCTTAAGCATAAAAATATCTTTTTCATTATATGGACAACTACTCCGTGGACGCTTCCTGCAAATCTCGCCTTAGCATTTCATCCTGATTTAACCTATGTCGCTGTTGAAATAAATGATGGAAATAATCCCCCCATCCCCCCTTTGTCAAAGGGGGGTGAGGGGGGATTTTCAGATGAAGTTTATATCGTTGCCGAGGAAAGACTTGAAGCGCTGAAAGAAAGAATCGGCTTAGACGGAAAGATTATTGCAAAGATAACAGGCAGAGAGCTTGAAGGGATTAATGCAGGGCATCCTTTCATCCGGAGGAAATCAAGGGCTGTTCTCGGAGAATTTGTATCCCTTGAAGAAGGAACTGGAATAGTTCATATTGCTCCGGGGCATGGAGAAAACGACTATGAAACAGGCTTGAAATACGGGCTTGATATCTACGCGCCGGTTGATGACAGAGGCAAATTCACAAAGGCTGTGCCTGAATTTGAAGGGCAGTTCGTGTTCAAGGCAAATGCGGCGATAATAGAAACCTTGAAAAATAAAAACGCGCTGATAAAAGAGGAAAAGATAACCCATTCTTATCCTCACTGCTGGCGGTGCAAAAAACCCGTGATATTCCGCGCGACAGAGCAGTGGTTCATATCTGTTGAGCATAACAGCCTCAGAAAAAAGTGTCTTGAAGAGATTGATAAGGTCAACTGGATTCCCAAATGGGGCAGAGACAGGATATACAACATGGTCTCTGGCAGACCTGACTGGTGCATATCAAGACAGAGGGCGTGGGGAGTGCCTATAACTCTTATCCGGTGTGAAAACTGCGGAGAATTTGTAAAGAAAGATTCTGTTCTTGACACAATCAAAAAGCACGTTGAGGAAAACGGGGCTGATATCTGGTTCATGAAAAAAGCGGCGGAATTTCTACCGGCAGGATATAAATGCGAAAAATGCAGCGGGACATCTTTTTCAAAAGAGATGGATATACTTGATGTATGGTTTGATTCAGGCGTAAGCCACGCCGCAGTAATGGAGAAAAATCCGAAACTCTCATGGCCTGCTGATATCTATCTTGAGGGAAGCGACCAGCACAGAGGATGGTTCCAGAGTTCCCTGCTGGCATCGGTCGGAACAAAGGGAACATCTCCGTATAAAACAGTCCTTACGCACGGATTTGTGATGGACGGCTCAGGCAAAAAGATGTCAAAGTCCCTCGGCAATGTTGTTGCTCCGCAGGAGGTCATAAAGGCAAACGGCGCAGAGATACTGAGGCTCTGGGTCTCTGCTGAAGATTACAGGGATGATGTACGGATATCAAAGGAGATTATAGACAGGCTTACGGAGGCGTACAGAAAGATTCGGAACACCGCGAGATTCCTGCTCGGCAATCTTTATGATTTTGACGGAAAGGATTACAGCGGCAATCTGCTTGAGATAGACAGGTGGGCCATGTCAAGGCTTCAGACCCTGACTTCAAAGATCACATCTTCATACGAGAGGTTTGATTTCCACGAGGTCTATCACCTCCTGCATAATTTCTGCGTAGTGGACATGAGTTCATTTTATCTTGATATTCTGAAAGACAGGCTTTACACCTTCAAGGCTGATTCTAAAGAAAGAAGGGCTGCACAGTGGGTCTTAAACAGAATACTCTTAACAATGACCGGACTCATGGCTCCGGTAATCTCTTTCACAGCAGAAGAGATATGGAGCTTCATCGCAGGCAGGAAAGAGGAGAGCGTGTTTCTTTCGCCCTTCCCCAAGGCGGACGAAAAATACCTTAATCCATTGCTTGAGGAGAAATGGGCAAGACTTATAGCAATAAGGAACGAGACAAACAAGGCTCTTGAGATAAAGAGGCAGGATAAGTTCATAGGCAACGCTCTTGAGGCAAAGGTAATCCTCTGCCTTCCTGAAAATGAATTTAATCTCCTGAATGAATATAAAGAATTCCTTCCGGCGCTGTTTATCGTCTCATCAGCAGAGGCAAGGCAGACATCAGAAAAAATGGACGGCGCTTATGAAAGTGAAGAGATAAATGGCATGTCAGTTATTGTAGAACGGGCAAACGGCAAAAAATGCGAGCGCTGCTGGAACTGGAGCACATCTGTCGGCACATACAGCGACGCCGCTGAATTATGCGATAGATGTTATAATGTCATTAAATGAAAAAAACATATCTCGCCCTGATACTTCTTACAATAATATCCGACCAGATAACGAAATATCTCACGGATAAGCTCATAAATCCTCTTGAGTCCATAGAGGTGCTGCCGTTCCTTCATCTTGTCAACGTAAGGAACAAAGGCGCCGCGTTCGGGATGTTTAAGAGTTTCGGCAACGAAGGTTTCATAATAATCTCCCTGCTTGCAATAATAGTGATAGGCTACATGTTTGTCCGATGGAGAGAGGACAAGCTGGGGCTTTCCCTGATTCTTGCTGGCGCGATCGGCAATCTTATAGACAGGCTTTTTTACGGATCCGTGAGAGATTTTGTCGATGTCTTTGCCGGCAGGTTCCACTGGCCTGCATTTAATATTGCAGACTCGGCACTGACAATAGGCATCGGGATTATTTTTATCAGCTTGTTTACTAAAAAAAATTAAACACAAGCATGGAAATTAAATCTATAGACTTTCGCTTTGAGCAATATTCCATCATATTGTCATTCCGACTTGTTTGGAATCCTTCAGAAAGATTGCGGACAAGCCGCAATGACAGAAATATGGAATGGAGACAACATGCATCCAATATTAATTAAAATAGGCCCGCTGACGATACATACTTACGGCGTTCTAATTGCCGCAGGCTTTTTGCTGGGACTTGCGCTTGCCGTAAGGCAGGCCAAGAAACAGGGAATCCCCGCAGATAAAATCGTTGACCTTGGCTTTTACATGCTCATTGCAGCGCTGATAGGCTCAAGGCTCTTCTTTGTGCTTGTGGAGGCAGGCCATTTTCTGAGAAATCCTCTGGATATATTTAAAATTTGGGAAGGCGGTCTTGTATTCTACGGAGGCGTTATATTTGCAATCCCTGTTGCTGTCTGGTATGCAAAAAAGAAAGGGCTTGATATCTGGGGCACTGCCGATATCTTTGCGCCGTCACTTGCAGTGGGACATGCAATCGGAAGGCTTGGATGTTTCTCAGCAGGATGCTGTTACGGGACACATGCAGAAGACCTTCCATGGGCAGTGACATTCATTAACCCGGAATCACTCGCAAGGATAGGCATACCTTTGCACCCGACACAGTTATACGAATCAGCAGGAGAATTCATAAACTTTCTGATACTCATAACCCTGAGAAAGCGCCAGTCATTCAAAGGGCAGTTGTTCTGGGCTTACCTTTTAATATACTCAGTCGTCAGGTTTACCGTAGAATTTTTCAGGGGCGATGGAGTAAGAGGCTTCCTTTTTGGAAATATCTCAATATCACAGGGGATAAGCCTCTTAATATTCATATCCGCTGTTGCGGCAATCCTTGTCTTCAGAAAAAAGAAGATATAAGCTACTTCTGAAATTGCAGACACAGATAATTTTCGCCTTTATTCCGTAAGAAAGCCCGTTAATTAAAGCGGAAGGTATGCCTTGGGATTCATCTCTATTCCTGCGAAGTCCTTATGTAAAAAGTGATAATATCCTGCCGAGGCAATCATAGCAGCGTTATCAGTGCACAGATTTATGGATGGAATAAATATTTCTGTTTCCCTTTCATCGCCCATTTCTTTCATCCTCTTTCTTAATTCACTGTTGGCGGACACGCCGCCTGAGAGAGTAACTCGTCTTATGCCCTCTTTTCTTATCGCCCATTCTGTCTTTCTTACAAGCACATCAACCATGCACGCCTGAAATGAGGCAGCAATGTCCCTAATCATAGTGTCAGAGTGACCAAGTGTCAGAGTGTCAGAGTTCTTGAAATTTTGTAACTTTGAATCTTTGATACTTTGACACTTTGACTCCGACTTTAAATAGTGAAGCACTGCTGTCTTCAAACCGCTGAAGCTGAAATCAAATGATTCAGGAAGATACGGCCTTGGAAAATCTATCGCCTCCGGATTTCCTTCGGCTGCAAGCTTGTCAATAACAGGTCCTCCCGGATAACCAAGCCCGAGAAGCTTGGATACCTTGTCATAAGCCTCGCCTGACGCGTCATCCCTTGTCCTGCCCAGTTCTCTGTATTTCCCAAACTCGTTAACACGGTAGAGGCTCGTGTGGCCGCCTGACGCTATCAGCGATATGAACGGAAATTCAGGCCTGGGTTCTTCCAGAAAACAGGAGAATATGTGCCCTTCGAGATGATTTACTGCGAGCAAAGGAATATTCTTTGAAAAACATAATGCCTTTGCAAATGAGCAACCGACAAGCAATGAGCCGATTAATCCGGGCCCATGGCAGACCGCAACAGCCGAGATGTCTTCAAGCCCTGCGCCTGCGCCCTTCAATGCCTCATCAACAACAGGCAATATCATTTCTATGTGCCTTCGTGATGCAAGCTCAGGAACAATGCCGCCGTATTTTCTGTGAATATCCGTCTGGTTTGAGACAATATTAGAGACAATTCTGACACCGTCTCTAACAACCGCAGCAGCAGTATCATCGCATGATGTGTCTATTCCGAGTATAAGCATGGGATATTATATAAGATGTTTCATGCTTTAAGCTTGATTTAATTATCAGAATTTTGTTAGATAATGTGGTATATGACAGAGAAATCCAGCCATGTCCGAATTACCTCAAACACTCCTACTGAGTTTAATGTAAACATTACCCTTGGGAAAAAAACCTATCATGTCCAGACAGAACACAGCGAAATAAAAGAACCCCTGCTCACAACCCGCATTTACCATAAAGGGGAAATAGTTTATTCAAAAAAAGCAGATTGCTCTGATATTATGGACGAAGAAGACTACGGGGATAAACTCCATGAGTTTATGGAGAATCATCATAAGAGCGCCATAGAAGAATTTACAATCATACTTAAAGAAAGCAGGAAAAAGACAGAGTATCTTGACGCCGTAAAAAAACTTCTCGCAAGGAAAAACAACAGAGAAGCCTTAAAGATATTAAGGGAAGCAGTTGAGGAATACCCCGAAGACCCGCTCATTGTATCTTATTACGGATGCCTCACAGCCATTGTTGATAAAAAATATACCAAGGGAATAAATATATGCAAGAAGGCTATGGAAAGACTTGACCTTGCATTCCCGCCTATAACCAAGTCCACCCACGCGACGCTTTATCTTAACCTTGGCAGGGCATACGTTGCCAGCGGAGGGAAAAAAGCTGCCCTTGCCGCATGTAATAACGGGTTAAAGATTGACGGGGCTAATCATGACCTGCTGTGGGAGATCAAAAAACTTGGGACAAGGAAAAAATCTCCTTTGCCGTTTCTCTCAAGAGGCAATCCAATTAACAAGTACATAGGGCTTCTGCTCGCAAAATTAAAGAACAGATAAAAAATTCATGCAGCCATCTATAAAGGAAAAACACTATTCCGAGACTACAAGAAAGCTGCATCTGCCTTGTCCTTATGCGGAAAAGACCGGAATTCACATCCATGTTGTCATAAAAGACGGCAACTGTTACCGCTCAGAGCAGTGCATGGTGCTTAAGTGCAAGTTTAACCGGCTTCAGTCAGATGTAAAGTCAATTCTTTCTCTTACGTGGTAGATCAGTTTTTATTAGCTGGCCTTCTCCTATGAAAAAGTTACGATACATATGCGACGTCAAGGAGTAATGGATCATTATGCCAG
>JASEHP010000027.1 GCA_030018605.1 Thermodesulfovibrionales bacterium | reverse complement strand
TTCTATTGTTTTTTCCTTACTCATTGAACGCCATTTACGGCCAAAAAAGGCTGCATTATAACAATAAGCACATTCCCAACAACAACCTCTGCTTGTTTCTCCCAAATCTAACTCCCTGTCCGAAAGTAAAGAGGATTTCTTAAAAATGTATTTCTCCACATCGACAAGGCCGAAACGGTCAATTGGAAGGGTATCCATATTGATTAAGGGACGTTTAGGCGTCCTCACTATTTGTTTCCCCTTCTTAAAGATTAGTCCCGGTACCGACATAATAATATCCATTTTGTTTTCATTAAGCGCATTAACTAATTCGAGGATAGTTTCTTCCCCCTCTCCAATTACACCAAAATCAACTAATTCGCACTGAATGCTCTGTTCCGGCACAAGAGAGACATGGACGCCGCCAAAAACAATTGGAGTCGTGGGAGAATGTTCTCTTATAAAATTGGCGATATTAAGGGCGTTTTTAAGTTGAACCCCTGTCATGGAGGAAATTCCAATCAATAACGGTTCTTGCTTCAGTTCCTCTCTTATTACATTTTCCCAGTTTTTCTCAATTCTCTGGTCAATGATAATAATACGATTTTTTATCTTATGGTGAACCAAATAAGCACCCACCGCTAAAATGCTATGCGGTGGAGTAATTCCAACACCGATATCATAACCAGTATTGGGATAGATTAAAACTACATTCCGATATCGAGAGTATGGCATAAAGAATCACTCCAGTAAAAATGCTAAAAATACCCCTAAAAAAAGGCTTATAACCGCTGATACATTATATCCCAGCGCCTCATGCGGCCTATATATGACCCAATAAGACCTACTACTCCTGTCAATAATATCATCTTCCCCATCATTCACCAACACCTATCTGAAAGTATTCAAATCCTATTTCGTTAAGTTTTTCTTTATTATACTGATTTCTTCCGTCAAAAATGATTTTATTCTTCAGACGTCTTGCAATCTCATCAAAGTCGGGGCTCCTGAACTCTTTCCATTCTGTAACAAGCAGCAAGGCATCAGCGCCTGACAATGCAGCATATTTAGAATCAGCATATTCTATGCCTTCAATGCCCTTGAAGTAGTAATTCTTGGCTGCATTCATTGCTTTAGGGTCATACGCCTTTATCTTTGCCCCGTGCCTTATGAGTTCCCTGATTATAGCTATACTTGACGCCTCTCTTGTATCATCTGTCTCAGGCTTGAAGGATAAGCCCCATACGGCAAATATACGCTTGCTCAGGTCTTTGCCGAATTTTTTTATGACTTTGTGTGCAAGAACCAATTTTTGAGAATCATTTATTTCCTGAACCGCCTTGAGCATTTTGGCTGCATATTTATTTTCCGTTGCTAATCTTTCCAGCGCCCTTACATCCTTAGGGAAACAGCTTCCACCGTATCCGCAGCCCGGATATATAAAGCTGTATCCTATTCTGCTGTCGCTTCCTATGCCTACCCTGACCTTATTGACATCAGCTCCTACCTTCTCGCAGATATTGGCTATTTCATTCATAAAAGATATCTTTGTGGCAAGCATTGCATTTGCGGCATATTTTGTCATCTCAGCGCTTCTTACATCCATAGAAATAAACCTTTCGTGACTCTTTGTAAACGGCGAATACAGTTCTTTTATCTTTTCAAGAGCCTTTGGATTATCCGCACCAACAATCACCCTGTCCGGCCTCATAAAATCTTCAACAGCAGCCCCTTCTTTAAGAAATTCAGGATTGGAAACAACATCAAACGGTATTTCAACTTTCCTTTTATTCAGTTCACTTCTTACGACATCTCTGACTTTATCAGCCGTTCCTACAGGCACGGTTGACTTGTTTACGATGATGATGTAGCGGCTCATATTTTTGCCTATATCACCGGCTGCCTCCAAAACATGCTGCAAATCAGCGCTTCCGTCTTCTCCCATCGGAGTGCCAACTGCTATGCAGCAGATTTCGCTGTTGTCAATTGCCTCTTTGATGTCAGTCGTAAATTTCAATGTGCCAAGCCTGAAATTTTCAACAACCATAGGTTCAAGTCCCGGCTCGTATATAGGGATAATCCCGCGCTTAAGGTTTTCTATTTTCTTCCTGTCAATATCCACGCAAAAGACGCTGTTGCCCATCTGCGCCATGCATGCGCCTGTGACAAGCCCTACATATCCTGTGCCTATAATTGAAACTCTCATAACTTCGTCTCTCCTTTTTACTTTTGACCAATCATTTGAGCGACATCAGAGAATTTTTGGTAACAAATCTTGGCGAAGTCGGTACGACTCGCAACCGAGTGGAAGATAAGCAATTTCAACTGTCTGAGCCGAAGGCGAGTTTTGAAATTGCCTGTAACGAGTCTTAGATTTGTCAATCCGCCTGAGGCGGACTGCAAAAAGCGAAAAGATTGGTTCAAAAGTCTCAGCATCTGCAATGCTCCGCCCTCTCAGTCACATTCCCTCACTTAAGTCGTAGACTCGACTCTACGAGAGGAACTAACCGAGAAGGCATCTCTTACCGCTTTAAAAACTCTGAACTCTAAGCGGCTTCTACTTCCAATGCGTCTATCTTCAGAGATACCCCTTGCCTGAGTATGTCCACAGAAAGAACAAGGAGGTGCTGACCTTTTCTTTCAGCAAGAATACCTTCCACGCCTGCAAGGGGCCCCATTTTTATCCTTACCCTCTGGCCTTCCTTCAAATATGGATAGGGGTCAAGGGTTTCTTTGCTTTCAACGAGCTTTTTTAAAGAAATTATCTGGTCTTCTGAAACAGGCTCAGGCTCACTGGGAACAATGCCAAGGAATCTTACAACCCCTTGAGTTTTCAGGACAGTCAGCATGGCTTCATAAATCTTATTCATATGGACAAAAATATAACCCGGGAAAAGAGGGAAATTTATTAACTTCTTTCTGTCCTTCCACCTGCTGAACCTCTCTACAGCAGGCAGAAATGTCTCTACGCCGGATTTTGTTAATCTCTCCGCCACTTTAAATTCATGGCGGGATTTAACATGAACAGCATACCAACTCTGTTGCGAGTCGCAACGATAAGCGCCCGAAATATCAGTTAATTCCATATTTATCATAAATAATAAACCCTTTCAGGATTTACACCGGCCTTATTCATCTCGGTTGCGAGTCGCAGCGACTTTTCACTTGCCCTGCCATCAAGTGAGGCAACCAGTATTGCGTCATAATCAATCCCGCTGATATCCTCAGTTGAGTAGACGTCATGCCCGAAGAATCCTTTTCCCATCCCGCTGTCAGCAACAACTCGGTTTCGAGTCGCAACGACGCCAACAATTTTAAGCGGCAGCCCTCTTGTAGAGATGTAACATAACTCAGCAACCTCTCCATCGCCCCACAGAACAATATTCCTGACGTCTGAGGCCATCATAACCGCATAAGTCTGCTCAATCTTCTGCCGGACGTCACTGAAATAGTCTATTGAGCGGTTCATGTAGCTGTAGGTAAGTTTTGCCTTCTCGGCAAAACCCTTGGGAGTGATTATATACTTGACTCTGTTTTTGGGAAGATTTTTGACCTTTATGTGTCCCTTATGATAAAGCCTTTTTACATACGCATTAACTAAGCCGAGGGCTATTCCAAGGCGGTCAGCCAACACCCGCTGGGTAATCACCGACTCTTTTGTAAGCTCGTCAAGCAGCCTGAGGGATATGTCCTCAGGCAGATGATTGTTCATAGCATGAACATACCACAGAGGAATCTATTTAGTCAACCCGAAAAATGCATTTGACAGGAGACATTGACTTTACAAAGAGCAGTAGCGCAACAACGCAGTAGAGCAGTAGTTTTTTACTGTTGCTCTGCTGTTCTACTGTTCTGCTGGTCTGTGCAAGGCTGTTGAAAGAAATTTTTTAAGAGCCACTTCGCGTTTTTCAGGCGTATAACCAATCGCAAGTCTTGTAATTCCCGTGTCAAGCACAGAATACGCAGGACGTTTTGCAGGCCGGGGAGATTCCCCTGAAGTTACAGGAATTATTTCCGCGCGCACACCTGCGATTGAAACAATCTCTCTCGCATAATCCAACCAGCTTATGCCGCTGCCTGAATCATCGGCAATATGGTATATGCCGAAGCTTCCACTTTCAATAAGTTTCTTTATTCCGGCAGATAGATTTGCAGCGGAAGTCGGAGAACATATCTGGTCCGTAACAACTTTTACCGAATGACGCTCTTTTGCAAGCCTGAGAATAGTCATCACAAAATTGTTATTCCCCATACCGTAAAGCCCGCTTGTCCTCACTATATAAAACCTGTTCATAATCCATTGTATATATCTTTCCCCTGCAAGCTTTGATTCTCCATAAACACTCAGGGGATTTGGCTCATCAAACGGCGTATACGGTTTATTTTTCCTGCCGTCAAAGACATAATCCGTACTGATATGGCACAAAGGGATTTGCATCTCTTCGCACGCAATAGCAAGGTTTTGAACGCCTATGCCGTTTACCTGAAATGCCTTTTCCCTTTCTTCCTCAGCCGTGTCTACTTTTGTATACGCAGCACAATTGATCACTATATCAGGCGCATTGGTTTTTATATTTTTTATTGCAGAATCTTTTTGGGTAATGTCCATCTTCTGCTTTGAAAGCGGCATTATCTCATTATTTTCTTTCAGCACGGGCATTAGATCCCGCGCGAGAATGCTTTCAGAACCTGCAATTAAAATTTTCATCTCTCCCAAAACCCTCTGCTCTCAGCGCTGAGCCTTTCTTTAAGCGGTTTCCACCACCACTCGTTATCCTTATACCACTTTATCGTCATCTCAAGCCCCTTTTCTATTTTGCCTGTGGGACTCCATTTCAACTTGCGCTTTATTTTTGAATTATCGAGGGCATACCTGTAATCATGTCCCGGCCTGTCTTTAACAAACTTTATATATTTTTCGCTCTCGGTTGCGAGTCGAGTATCCGACTTCCCCATTATTTTAAGAATGCTTTTTGCAAGCTCTATATTTTTAACTTCGCAATTTCCGCCCGCGTTATAAATTTCGCCTGCTTTGCCGTTATGCATAACGCTGTCAATTGCCGCGCAGGTGTCCTCCACAAAACACCAGTCCCTCACATTTTCCCCCTTCCCGTAAACAGGAATAGATTTATTCAGCAAGAGATTTGTAATCATAAGGGGAATAAATTTCTCCGGGAATTGGTAATAGCCGTAATTATTTGACGGCCTGATAATTACTACCGGCAGCTTATAAGTTTCATAGTACGCACGGATAAGAAGGTCAGCAGAAGCCTTAGACGCCGAATACGGAGAATTTGGCGCAAGCATGGTCTTCTCTGTGAATTTTCCCTTGCTGCCGAGCGCTCCATACACTTCATCCGTTGAGATGTGAACAAATTTTTTGATGGGAACCGTTCTTGTCCGAAGGATGCTGCGCACAGCTTCAAGCAAGGCGTGGGTTCCTAAAATATTTGTAGCCAGAAAAGGATGCGGATTGTGAATTGACCTGTCAACATGCGTTTCTGCTGCAAAATTTACAATATAGTCCACATTGCCAAGCATGTCTGCAACAAGACTCGTATCTTCGATTCTTCCATGGACAAAGCGATACCTTTTACTTCCCTTTATGTCTCTAAGATTCTCAGTGTTCCCGGCGTATGTCAGGGCGTCTATGTTTACAATCACATACTCAGGATACTTCTTCAGAATATGCCTGATAAAATTTGAACCTATAAATCCGCATCCGCCTGTAACAAGTATTTTCATATGGGAATTCCTTTTTATCTCCTATTCAATCTTAAACGGACTCTCAGCATCATCTTCATATCTGATTTCATCGACCTTTTCTTCCTTGTTCCATCCTGCATAAAGCCTGTCAGGGAAATTCAGTATAATTGCATCCTCTCCTCCTGTATTCTTATATGCATGGACAACTCCCGGCGGCACAACGACTATATGCCTATCCACATCTTCCAATATCTTTTTATTTTTATGAGTGGGAGAATCTTTTCTATTATCCCATAAATAAAGCCTGAATTTGCCGAGGAAACAGAAATAGTCTGTCTGCTCTTTGTGTTCGTGGGGCCCTCTCACAATATCAGGATGTGTAATAGATATGTAGCTCATCGCAGGATAAAACTTTGGATTGCTTTGATTTAAGTTTAAGATTGTGCCATCTTTCCTGAACAATTCTCCCAGCCATCCGCGCTTATCAGCATGCAGCTCCATTCTTTTGATATAAACACCCTCTATCTCGCCGTCTTTAAACATATACGGTTTCTCTCAACCACTCTGAAACATTGATAAGCAGGGTTGTTTTGAGTGCAGGAAACGAAAGGCAACCCTGCTTATCATAAACGAAATGAGCGAAAATATTGTTGCCTTCCCTGTTTCATTAGTCATATGAGTTAAACCTCAACTGTTGAGTCATCTCCTATCGTCAGGCGCAGCGCCTTATGCCTTAAATTATTCCTTACAACCTTTGTATTCTTGCCGATAAGACTGTCTTCAAGCCTTTCAACCCCTGAAAGAAATGAATTGTTGAGAATTACAGAATGCTCTATGGAGGAATCCGCTACAACGACTTTGCTGCCAATGCTCGTAAAAGGGCCTATGAATGAATTCTTAATCTCAGAATCCCTCCCTATCACAACAGGGCCCCTGATAATGCTGTTAACTACCGATGCCCCTTTTTCTACCGTCACCCTCCCGAGTATCTGGCTCTTGCTGTCAACCATCCCGCTAATCTGCCTCTTTACATATTCATCAAGAACTATCGTATTTGCCTGTAGGATATCGTCTTTCTTGCCGGTATCAAGCCACCACCCCTTCAAAATTTCGCTCTTTACCGTCCCGCCCATGTTTATGAGCATCTGTATCGCATCAGTTATTTCAAGTTCGCCTCTGAATGACGGTTTTATTTTACCAATGGCGTCATGTATCCTTGCAGTAAATATATAGACCCCGACAAGCGCAAGATTTGAAGGAGGATTTTTAGGTTTTTCTATCAGCTTTAATATATTGCCCTTTTTATCAAGTTTTGCCACGCCAAATTGTCCTGGATTGTTTACCTCTTTAAGAAATATTGCCGCATCAATAGGCTGTTTTTTAAATTTCTTAACCGCATCTTTGACGCCGTGTGAGAGAAGATTGTCGCCAAGGTACATTATAAAATCGTCCCTTTTTAGAAAGTTCTTAGCAGTCTTAACTGCATGTGCAAGCCCTGCGGGCTCTGCCTGTAATATATAAGTTACATTAACACCCCACCCTTTTCCATTCTTTACATATTGCTTTACTTCATTGCCCGTCTCAGGCGAGATAATTATGCCGACATCTTTTATCCCTGCGTCTTTAATATGCCTTAGAACATATCCGAGTATGGGAGTATTTGCTACAGGAACAAGCTGCTTGGCTGTTGTATAGGTCAGCGGCCTGAGCCTTGTACCTTTTCCGCCGCTTAATATCAATGCCTTCATCATAAGCAAGTTATAAGTTGAAAGTTAAAAGTTATGAGTTGTATTATAACAGAAAGAAACAAGCAGAAGTGTTAGTGAATAGTGTCAGTACCTTCACTAAAAACAGACACTGACACTGATGGGAGGCAGGATGAAGGCTATCGCAGTTACAGGCTGCGCAGGTTTTATCGGATGGAAGGTCTCGGTAAAGCTCCTTGAAGAAGGTTATTCTGTCGTCGGCATTGACAACATTAATGATTATTACGACCCTAAACTCAAGGAATGGAGGCTCAGGCAGTTAAGAGTTAAGAGTGAGGAGTTAAGGGTTAAAACACCAAACTTTAATTTTTATAAGTGCGATATAAGTGACTTTAATGCGGTCAAAACAGTATTCGCCAATCACAAAATAGATGCGGTTATCAACCTTGCTGCAAGGGCAGGCGTGCGGGCATCAGTGGAAGACCCGTGGGTATATCTTGATACAAATGTTAAGGGCACACTAAATCTCCTTGAATGCTGTAAAAACTCCGATACAAAAAAATTCGTGCTTGCCTCTACCTCAAGCATCTACGGGCTTAATGCTATGCCTTTTAAAGAAACCGACAACACAGACCGCCCTTTAGCTCCGTATTCTGCCACAAAAAAAGGCGCTGAGGCGATATGCCACAGCTATCATTATCTTTCAGGCATTGACATAAGCATCCCGAGATATTTCACTGTGTATGGCCCTGCCGGCAGGCCCGACATGAGCATATTCAGATTCATTAAAAACATTGACAACGGAAAACCAATCCCTGTTTTTGGCAACGGGAAACAAACAAGGGATTTTACCTATATTGACGACATAGCTGACGGAACAATAAAATGCCTTGCTCCATTTGGATATGAAATCTTTAACCTCGGCAGCGACAGCCCTGTGGAACTGATGTATGTAATAAACCTGATAGAACAGCGCCTCGGCAAAAAAGCAGCGATAGAATGGCTGCCTATACACCCTGCAGACGTATTGGCAACTTGGGCGGACATAGAAAAGTCAAAAGAGAAACTCGGCTGGAGACCCACTGTTTCAATAGAAGAAGGCATACAAAATACAGTTGACTGGTATTTCAAGAACAGAAAGTTTCTGAACAGGCTTAAGGACTAAAAGTTCCTATTGTTATTACAGTCTATAGCAAATATATCCCCTGCAACCCGTGTGCCTGCAACACCTGTAGCAGTAGCAATAAAACAGGGTGTGGTAGCAGTGGGTAAGGCAGCCAATGTCCCGTCATATGGAGTTGGGACAGGATTCGGCGGCAGACCGAAACCGCTCCGTTGGGTTATAGCATAGGTAAACTGCGCCCCCGTTCCGGGTTTAAAGCCTGGCAATACACCTGCAGCCTGAATAGCAGCAGTCCCATTAACTGTTACAGGGCCTGGCGCAGGTGTGGGGGCATAACCTCCATTCTCAGCAAAAAACTGTTCTTCAAGCAGCCTCAATGTCTGCAAATTTGTATATGCCTCTGTCCTTGCGGCATTTCTCTGCTGGCCGATATAACTAGGAATCGCAATCATTGCAAGGATACCGATAATAGCTACCACAATCAAAAGCTCGGTTAAAGTGAAACCTTTTTTATTCATAATCACCTCCTGAAGGCGTTAGATATAATTATAAAACAATCAACCATTTTTTATACAGGTTATCACTTCTCTGAGTAATATATTATTCATTATTGCTTCTCAATTTCAATTTTTCAACACCTTTTTCAAAGATTCTATTACATAATATACTTCGGTATCGTCCAGACGAGGATAAAGAGGAAGTGAAATTGTTTTTCCTCCGATATCTTCAGCTATGGGGAAATCGCCTTCCTTATAGCCAAAAGTTTCTCTATAATATTTAAGCAAGTGAATAGGTCTATAATTAACAGCCACCCCAACGCCTCTATTCTGCAATTCATGCAGAATAGAATCTCGTTTGTCTTCTTGTACAAGTATTGTAAAAAGATTTCTTGCATGTTTTGAGTCTGGCACGGTCTTTAAAATCCCAATGCCTCTTATGTCTCTAAAGGCGTCTTCATAAATCTTCCAAAACCTGCCCCGTTGCTGCCACAATAACTCAATCCTTTGAAGCTGACCTATGAGCAAAGCAGCCTGAATATTGTCCATATTGTATTTCCAGCCGAGCACAGGCATGTCCCAGTGCCGATAAACCTTTGTATACCTGTCAATCGCCGATTTATCAATGCCGTGCAGCCTTAACATCCTGATTATGTCTGCCTTTTCTGAACTGCTGGTCGTTACAGCTCCTCCTTCACCAGATGTTATGTTCTTTGTCGCATAGAAGCTGAAACATGCTGTATCCCCGAGTTCGCCGACTCTTATGCCATTTCTTTCGGATTCAATTGCATGCGCTGCGTCTTCTATGATTATAAGCTTGTATTTATCGGCAATAGTTCTTAGCCTTTTCATATCGCACATCTGTCCATAAAGATGCACAGGCATTATCGCCTTTGTTGTTTTTGTTATCGCCGCTTCAATGAGCTCAGCATTTATATTCCCTGTTTCTTTTTCAACATCAACGAATACCGGCGTGGCGCCTGCGTGAAGGATGGAGTTTGAAGTGGCGCAGAAGCTCATAGGAGTTGTTATCACTTCATCCCCTCTCCCGATGCCGTAAGCAAGAAGGCTCAGATGCAAAGCAGCAGTACAGCTTGTCACGCCCACAGCATGCTGCGCCTTAAGATATGAGGCAACCGAATTCTCAAACTCCGAGACTACCTTCCCTGTGGTCAGGAATATGGAATTTAAAACATCAGTCGCTCTCTTTATGTCGTCCTGTTCGATGTTATGTTTAAAAAATTCTATTTTCACTTTTTAATACCAGATAATATTTCCCTTCTTATCCTTTACCGGAACCTTCCGCATTGACACCTGCTTCTCCCATATTGTCCTGTTATTTTTATACCATTCTATTGTCCTTTTTAAACCATCGTCGAATGAAACATCTGCCCTGAAACCAATAGCGTCAGATGCCTTATCAGTGGAGGATATATGTTTTTCCACCTGCCCGAATCTTTCCTCCATAAATTCAAACTGACTCCTGTCAAGCCTGAATTCTGCAGCAATCATTTCAGCGATTCTTAGGACGCTTATGCTTATGCCGCTTCCTGCATTAAAGACCTCGCCTTTTACCTTTTCGATAGGTGAATGGATTGCTTTATCAACAGCCGCTGCTGTGTCGCCAACGTATATCCAGTCCCTTTCAGCAGCGCCGTCCCCGTGTATGGTCAACGGCTCTCCAAGCAGTGCGCTTGTTATGAATCTCGGTATGACCTTCTCAAGATGCTGGGAAGGCCCATAGTTATTAAACGGTCTGATTATGACTCCGGGAATGTCATAAGAGACTACATAAGAATGTACAAGCCTGTCAGCTCCAGCCTTTGCAGCAGCGTATGGCGTTGTAGGATTTAATGGATGGTCTTCATCCATAGGCTCATAAAGAGCAGACCCGTAAACCTCGGATGTTGAGATGTGGATAAATCTCTCTATTCTGTCAATATGCTTTAAAATGGCATTTGCAACAGACTGAGTTCCCAGAACATCGGTAACAAAGAAGACCCTGTTAAGATAGAGGGAGCGGGCAACATGTGTTTCTGCTGCAAAATGGACAACAACATCAGAGCGGCCTACGAGGTCGCTTACAAGATCAAGGTTGTTCACATCGCCGTACCAGAATTCAAATCTCTCTGCATTTCTTACATCCTGAGAAATGTTTTCAATATTCCCGGCATAAGTCAGCGTATCAAGGACAATTATCTTATAGTCTTTGTATTTTTTGAAAATATGACCGACAAAATTACTCCCGATAAATCCTGCGCCGCCTGTAACAAGAATTGTTTTCATAATAAAGCCTCCTTAACAGATAATTGCTGCTTTATAATGCATCGGATGAATCCATTGTTTTATACATTAAAGCAATAGGACTATTCTGAAACGAAATAACACTTTCTAATCTATAGCCCAGGCTTTTGGCATAATTGGAATCGTTAAGCATACGCATCCATATCATATCCTTATATGGGACATACATCTTTCCGGATAATATCACATATGAAGGCTTTAACGTTTGGCTTATTGTTTTAAGCGTATCAAGATCATACGGAAGCCATATAGCCTTTCTATCAGCATACCATGCCAGTTCCCACGGCATATCTGTCAAGATTAGAGCATCTTTTCCCGTCAATTTCTCAACCTGTTTACCCATTGATATGAACGGATTTATCGGTTGGGGACTTTTCCAGTACGGCATTGCAGTAAAAGCAAAGGCTATCAGCCCGAATGACAATACAATCGGGCCGTATTTTTTTAAAAGACCACCAACGTTAATCACGGAAACAATTATCATTACCGGAAAAAAGAACATGTAATAATACGGCACAGGCCCCATCGGAAGGAGTAAAGCAGTCTGCACAATAATTCCCACGATAGTAATAATCCTCAACATGCGCACCCGGGAATTTTTTAAAGGCATAAAAAATGTTGCTCCTGTCAGCAATAAGACAACAGGGGTGTAAAAATCCACCGAGTTCTCTAGAAGCCTCCAAAACCAATGATAGCTCTTCAATATCATCTCCCCGGGATGGCTCATGACGAACATGATGGGGTTAACATCGCTTATTTGTGTCCATACTGAATAAGTCGGGAAGCTTTTTGTGAACAATAAAAAGCTGTAGCCATACAATGAAAAGAAAGGATTCCCAATAATCATATAGTTTCTGACAAGATGCGGCGTGATTCCTATCAGGAACCCAATTGACAGTTTTCCTGAATCAAGAAATCTTTCTCTTAGATTTTCTTTTCCGTGAAAAATATACATCAGGAAAAAAGCGATAAAGACAAACTGGGTATTTGCCCTCACAAGATGTAAGAGTCCAAGCATAATTCCGTAAATCAGGGGTCTGCCTGGATATTTGATATAAAAATAAAAAAAAGCGACATAAAGCGACGAATACATAATATTGGGCTCAGCCTGCAGGCTGTGGTCAAGAAAGCACTTCATGCATGAAACCAGCAGTGCGGCTATTAGGCTTATAACAGTATTTCCCGAAAGTTCATATGCCAAAAGATAAACTAATAAAATCAGGGCAACAAAAAAAACACCATTAAATAAGATGACAGTAAAGTCTGACTGACCAAATATTTTAAAAGATAATCCTAAGATGTAAGGGTAACCTATCATTCGGGTGATTTCAGGCTGAGGAAGGGTTTTAAAGAAACGGTATGCAAGGGGCCTCAATACAGATGTGGAATAACCATTCCCTTCATTAACATTTTTTGCCAGTTGAGCATAATCATGGCTGTCATTTATGACAAACCCATTAAAATGCAAGGCATAGTTTGCATACCATATTGCAACGGCAATTAAAAAAACAAGAATTAAGCCTAATTTAAAGGATAATCTAATTGAATATTCTAAATTTTCTTTTTGAAGATTCTCTTGACTCTGTTCCATAACATCCTTGCCGTAACATTTATAAACCGGAAAGCTAAATAGAAGAAAGCCCTGCCCATTTTAAAAATCTCGCCAATGGATAAATACCATTTGCTGGAAAGTTTTATAACATTGCCGCCTGCTACTGATTGTGTCAGCAGCAGTTTCAAGCCCCTTAAACCTAAATAATATGAGAGATTTGCAAACATTGTGTCGAATATCAATTCAATGCGGTCATTCCCGTCCGGCACATAGGGTATATCGTCGCTTTCCCACATGTATTGAACTCCGAAGTTCTCCCAATTCCCTGTGATAAGGATTTTACCTTCAGGCGCGAGCATATTATACACAGGGGTTCCCGGATAGGGAGCAAGGGTATTAAAACGGACTGATGACAATGGAAGAGATCTTACTAATTTTATCGCATCCCATCGGTCTCTCCTTGTCTCTGTCGGCAGCCCGAAGATTATCGTAGTTCCGACAGCAATTCCCTTTCCGGCTGCCCTTTCTATCGCTTCAATAACTTCTCTGACCGTTTCTCCCTTATTAATAACTTTCATAAGTCTTTCGCTGCCTGTCTCAAGGCCATAATAAATAATCCTGAAGTTGGCTTTGACAGCCTTATCGAGTATCTCGTCCGTGGCATTATCTCCGCGCATTGAACCATGGAAAAATGCCTTTTTATGTAAGCCTTCACTGATAATTGCGTCACAAAGCTCTATGAAGTGTTTCTTGTTGACAGAAATATTATCGTCCATAAGGAAAACAGATTTCTGTTTGTATTTATTAATTAAAGTGGAGCACTCAGAAATTACTCTATCAACAGAATGAAAACGGTATTTTCGTCCTGAAATGCTCCTCGCTGAACAGAATGTGCACCCATAAGGGCATCCTCTTGAGCCGAACACCCCGGAAAAGTTTGGATATTTATCAAGATGCTTTTCAAATAAATGATACGGAAATGGAGGGATATCATCAAGATTCTCAATTAAAGGCCTGATAGGGTTGTGAACAGGGCTGCCATCATTATTGTAGGAGATTCCAAGTATATGCCTAAAGTCTTTTCCGTTAAGTATCAAAGCAATAAGTTCTTTTACAGTCTCTTCCCCTTCTCCTCTTACAACAACATCAACGCCTTTCCTGAACAGCACTTCTTCAGGAACGACTGTTGGATGTATCCCGCCAAAGACAATTTTTGATTCGGGGTCAAGCATCTTAACCTTCTCTGCTAATTCATAAGCCCTGCCGCTGTTTAAGGTCAAAACACTCAGGCCGATAATCCGAGGTTTGCGTAGAGCATATATTGTTTCAAATAATAGATTATCGTTAAGGGGGGTTATCTGTTCATCAATGATATTCACATGTTCAATACCTGATGCCATTAAATAGCCTGCAAGGACACCAATGCTTGTGGGGAACGAAATATTTATAAGGGCGTTAATCTTCTTGTTTTGAGAATACTCGCTTATTTTAGGATTGATTAATAAGATATTTGCCTCCAATATCAGATAGAGTAACATCAATTCTGTAAATATGAATTAGGGTATAATTCTCAAGGGA
>JASEHP010000277.1 GCA_030018605.1 Thermodesulfovibrionales bacterium | reverse complement strand
GCCTATAGCCTGATATAATGCCTTAATCACAAAGTCCGCAGTCAATCTGTCACTCATGGCCCATCCCACTACCTGCCTGGAATACAGATCAAGAATCACTGCCAGGTACAGCCAGCCTTCCAATGTCGCAATATACGTAATATCAGATAGCCATACAGTATTGGGCTTTTCTGCCGCAAAGTCCTGATTCAGGAGATTTGGAGCAATCGGCAGATTGTGCTTCGAATTCGTCGTGGCCTTGAACTTCTTTTTTGTCTTGGCAATAATCCCATGAGCCTTCATTAACCGGGCTACACGGTTTTCACCACACTTTGTTCCTCTGGCCTGTATGTCCATGGTTATCCGAGGACTTCCATAGGCCCTGCGACTGTTTTTATGTGATTCTCTTATATCCATGAGTATCTTCTCATTTTCCTTCTGCCTCTTGCTCTGAGGCTGTCTCCTCCATCTGTAATATCCGCTCCTTGATGCTCCTATAACTCGGCACATCCTCTGCACCCCA
>JASEHP010000276.1 GCA_030018605.1 Thermodesulfovibrionales bacterium | reverse complement strand
TGCGCCCCTTTTTTACCCTATTTCATTTTCACACAAGAAAGTTTACACTACCCAAGGCGTTAACCTGCAAGTCGTTATTGGTACATTAAATCCTGTGATTCGGGGACATGTCAACTACTTTCGGCTGGGCAATGTACAAAAGGTGTATCGCTCGTTGGACTGCTGGGTGCGTATGAGACTGAGATGTTTCAAGTTCTCAAGAAAGTGGAGAACCGACAACAAACGTTTTCCAGTACACCGATTCTTTAAAATGGGATTACTCTCATTTGAAAGAGAATTTCTTAAGGCGTGTGCTAAGGCATGATATTTTACTTTTCTCTGCAATAGAGCAACGCTATGGGGTCGCTAACTACGAGAAATACGTATGGTTTAAAAGGATACTTTGTCACGTTGTCCAAAGTATCTGGCGACGAGTGGGGGTTGGAGGCTGCGGCCTCCAGCCTACCAGCTACATGTGGAGGATGGATATGCATTCAAGGAGCCAGTACTTAAAGGTATTGATTG
>JASEHP010000275.1 GCA_030018605.1 Thermodesulfovibrionales bacterium | reverse complement strand
CCATTTCGTATTCCATTCCCGACACCACTTCCGCCCATGAACCCATGCGGTGAAAGGTAGCGCAGACCGCTTTCAGATAATTGGTTTTATAGCTCCATGCATGCTGGACCTTGGGATAGCGCAGGGTAAAGGCGTCTATCAGGCGTCTGTGCTGCGCCTTCATTTTTCCCTCCGAATAGACAAAGAGCGGGCTGCCGAATTGCGCAACGAGGTCTGTAACTTTTATGCCTTCGATGGAGTCATAAACCCGAGATATTGGAAGCTCTCCGAATTTATTGATAACGCCTCCATGATGCCGTGTTATAAACGGCTTTTCATACGGCTTTTTCATAGGCTATCTCTCCAGTGGTGAATAATGTCTGGATCTTCGTTAAATCAGCGATGAGGTTAACGGTATAGTTGGTGAATACAATACCCGTATGGTACTCGGCGTCGGATTTCTCTACTGTCGGAGAATTTCCATTCTTGTTGAGAGCCGACTGGAGGAGCATATAAGGCAGGTTTAAT
>JASEHP010000274.1 GCA_030018605.1 Thermodesulfovibrionales bacterium | reverse complement strand
GGCGAGTTTCTTCTTGTAAACAACGAAAAAATGTCTAAATCGCTTAAAAATATTTATACCGTCAAAGATTTGGAAAAAAAGAAAATAAATCCTCTTGCCTTCAGATATCTGGTTTTAACTTCCAATTACCGGTCAAAACTCAATTTTACATGGAAATCTGTCCAAGCCAGCCAAAACGCTCTTAATAATCTTTATTCCATATTTCAGTCAATTTATCTTTTCCAAAATCCAACCAAAAAAAATGCAAACCCCGTTAGAGATTCATCTCTAAACGGGGCAAACAACAAAAAAGACAAAGAGAGAACAGAAACTTACAAAAAAGAATTTATTGACGCAGTAAATGACGACCTTAATTTACCCAAGGCCCTTTCAGTTACTTGGCAGGCGATTAAAAACGACAATCTCTCAATTAAATCAAAAAAAGAAATTCTTATTGGCTTTGATAAAATTTTCGGTCTTGAATTCAATAAAATAAAACCGTTAAAAATACCGCAAGAAATAAGACGATTATTAAA
>JASEHP010000273.1 GCA_030018605.1 Thermodesulfovibrionales bacterium | reverse complement strand
TTAAAATGAAGTCATTGCCGAGGCCGTGCATCTTTGTAAAATTAATCTTCATGTTTTGCCTCCATGTGCAATGTTTTTATTTTGCACATCTGCATCTTTTAAGTCAAATGAAAAAGTTACGATACATATGCGACGTTAGTGGGTAATGGACCATTATGCACGTGCATATTCAATTTTTAGTAGGATACGAGGCTATAGGAGGTATCAGAAGATGCTTTCAAGCCTCAGGAAATTTACCAGGAGCGAAGTTGCACAGGAGCGGTTGCGGATTATCGAGTTTTATAAACAGTATGGGGAACAGGCAACAAAAGAAGCCTTTGGAGCAAACCGGCAAGTGATCAGCAGATGGCGGGATAAACTCAGGCGGCATGAAGGAGCACTAGAGGGGCTGGTGCCTGAGTCAACAAGACCCAAGAGAGTAAGGACATCGCAGGTAGCCATAGGGATTGTCCAGTTCATAGGGCAGCTCAGACAAGAATATCCGAAGTTGGGTAAAGAAAAGATCAAGCCCCTGTATAAGTT
>JASEHP010000272.1 GCA_030018605.1 Thermodesulfovibrionales bacterium | reverse complement strand
AAAGCCGATTCTCGGGACAGAGGTTCAGAGGTTAAGGCAGATGGGGGAGTTGGATATATCTGAGAGATTAGCAGAGAGACTTAACACTATAAGCTCAGCCACGATAGACAGGGTTTTAAAGTCTGTAAAAGACAGGTGCAGATATGAACGAAGGAGTAATCATAGTAGGAGCGGCAATCTGCTTTACAGGAGGATTCCATTAAAACTAACAGACTGGGACACAAAAGAAGTGGGCAATGTGGAAATGGATTTAGTGTGCCACTGTGGGGCAAGCGCCGCAGGTGAGTATATCAACACATTATCTGCAATAGAGATATCATCCGGGTGGTGGGAAGGTGAGGCAACAATGGGCAAGGCCCAACAAAGGACATTTGCTTCGATAGAGACGATAAGACAAAGGATGCCGTTTGATTGGAAAGGGATAGACTCTGACAACGACAGGGCATTTATAAACGCCCATTTATTGAAGTATTGTGAAAAGGAGGGGCTTAACTTGTCCTGCTCGACATTTTCGGAACAACTATTTTGAGTTTAAAGTTAGTCCCACC
>JASEHP010000271.1 GCA_030018605.1 Thermodesulfovibrionales bacterium | reverse complement strand
TTAATATAGCGGGAACTCCCCGCCTGTGAAGGCGGGGATGAGAGCAAGTTCCTGTGGCTTCCGTGTATTGCTATAATATGAGGTGTGAAGCTCAAGAAATCAGCGCATACTGTATATAGGACGCAATATCATATAGTTTGGATAACACGATATAGGCGAAAGATTTTAGTTCAAGGTGTAAAACAATATCTCAGAATAAAGTTGCAAGAGGTGAGAAAATATTATCCAGACTGGGAATATATAGAGATAGGAATAGATAACGACCATGTACATCTGCATATGGTAATTCCACCTAAATACAGCGTGAGTAAAGTAGTGGAGACGCTAAAGAAGAACACCAGTAGATCGTTGAACGAAAAATTTAGATTTTTGAGAAAGGTATATTGGGACAGGAAAGGTATCTGGGGGAAGGGATATTTTGTTTCAACGATTGGGATTGATGAGGCGACAATAAGGAAATACGTAGAAATGCAGGGGAAGGAAGACACAGGACAAGCGGAGCTTGAAATTTAGGAAAGCACCACGCCTGTAAAGGCGTGGGTATCTATA
>JASEHP010000270.1 GCA_030018605.1 Thermodesulfovibrionales bacterium | reverse complement strand
ACAGGAACTTGCTCTCATCCCCGCCTTCACAGGCGGGGAGTTCCCGCTATATTAAAAATTCCTGAAGGCGTCCGCCGAAATACCAAAGCTTATAGTATCGCCTGATTATTCTTTCCGCGGCTTTGCCATATGGCTGGAGGAATCATTAACCCGCCCTGTTTACAACCCCTTAGAAAAGGAGCTGCTGTATTTTGTCAGACTAATCCTGAAAGAAAAAAACACGAGGGAGGAAAATAAGACGCTCAGGCAGAAGCTTGATACTGCCAATAAGGAGATTGAATTTTTTGAAGATGTCGGAAAAACCCTTACATCCTCTCTTGAGCTTAATAAAATACTGGTTGCCGTAATGAGGAAGACAAAGGAAATTATAGGAGCAGATGCCTGGTCTGTGCTTGTCGTTGACGAAACAACCGGAGATCTTGTCTTTGAAAGAGCAGACACTAAAAAGGTTGAAAAATACAGGGTGAAGCTCGGTGAGGGCATCGCAGGGTGGGTTGCTCAGGAGGGAATTCCGGTAATCGTGCCTGATGGTAGCGTAAAATCTTCTGTGTAAAATCTTGCGGTAAAAAAGATAAGGGTGTA
>JASEHP010000026.1 GCA_030018605.1 Thermodesulfovibrionales bacterium | reverse complement strand
GTGTTTAGATCCATTGCACCATTTTAAAATGGTGCCAAAACTTTTACAATTACCTTAATTAATTATGTTGCAAGTATTTAATCAATTTTTAAGCGCTAAAGAAAGGATTCCTGAGAAGAATATCCCCTATTATGTAAAATGGGTTTCAGATTGCTACCGCTATTTCGACAAGCCGGAAACGCAGTTACTGACGAATGATCAGAATACTAAATTCCTCAATCACTTAGCCAAAAAGCATGAGGACTGGCAGGTTCAGCAGGCGGATAGGGCGTTGCGATTATATGGTTATTTTCTTGACCGGATGCAGAGAAATGAAAATGGGACTTCGAGCGACATGCCGGATGATTGGAAGAAAATCGAGGGAAAAACGCGGGAAGCCCTAAGGCTTCGCCACAGATCATACAGTACTGAAAAACCTATATATTATGGCTCCGCCAGTTTCAGGGATTTATTAATGGGAAGCAGCCTCAATCTTTAGAGGGTAAGGATATTCAGGATTTTCTTAGTTATCTTGCAGTTGAAAAAAAGGTTTCCGCTTCAACTCAGAATCAGGCGCTCAATGCTATTGTTTTTCTCTACAGGCATGTGTTTGATAAAAATATTGCAGGTGAAATCAGCGCTGTAAGGGCAAGGCAAAATCGGAGGCTGCCTGTTGTTTTGACAATAAATGAAATTGAAAAGATATTTTCAGAGATGTCTGGTGTCAACAAGTTAATGGCGAGGCTCATTTATGGATGCGGCTTGAGATTGCAGGAGTGTCTGCAGCTAAGGATAAAGGATGTTGACTTCGAGCAGAGCCTTGTTATTATTCGTTCAGGCAAAGGCGACAAAGATAGACGAACCGTACTGCCTGAAGCTGTAAAAGACGAACTTGTTAAACATATCAACGGAATCAGAGTTATCCATGAAAAAGATAGAAAGGCAGGGGTAAATGGCGTTCAACTGCCCGGAGCTTTAGATAGGAAGTATCCGAATGCCGGCAAAGAATGGGGATGGTTCTGGCTATTTCCGTCCCAGACTCTTTCTGTGGAGCCGAGAACTAATGTGGTTCGCCGTCATCATGTCTATCACGATGCGTTGCAGAGAGCGTTTAAGACCGCAGTAATGAAAGCAGAAATAACAAAACAAGCTTCTATTCATACACTTCGTCACAGCTTTGCCACGCATCTTCTTGAAAGCGGGTATGACATGAGGACTATTCAGGAACTTCTTGGGCACACAAGCATTCAGACCACTATGATTTATACTCATGTCGCTACCAAGAACATCCTCGGTGTGAGGAGTCCGCTGGATAAATAAGCTGATGGAAATTTATTTGATTATCCTACTTCTTGGCTATCTTCTCGTTACTCTCTTCGGCTATTGGCTTAAATCTCTCAATCTGCGCCATCTGAGAAAATACGGCGATGTCGTGCCTGAAGAATTCAGGGATTACATAGATGCGGGGTTATTGAAAAAGACAAGGGACTACACTCTTGAACACAGCCGCTTCAGCTTTATAGAATCCATCTTCGGAAACATTCTTGTTCTTGTGTTTTTCTTCGGGGGATTGCTGAATATATATAACTCATGGATTGTGTCCTTCAATATGCCATTTGTTCTTTCCGGCGTGGTGTTCTTCCTTGCCCTGAGTTATGCAAATACGATTATCTCAATTCCTTTTGACCTTTACAGCACATTCAGGATTGAAAACAAGTACGGTTTTAACACAATGACATGGAAACTCTGGATAAGCGATTTCATAAAATCAATAATACTCTCCACAATATTGATTGGCATCACTACATCAGGCGCTTTGTATTTGATGAAGGCAAGCCCTGATCTCTGGTGGCTTTTTGTATGGCTGTTTTTTTTATTATTCAGCATTTTCATGATGTATATCTCTCCGTATGTTATTGAGCCTTTGTTTAACAAGTTTACGCCGATAGAAAATGAGGAGATGGAGAGTTCGATAAAGGATTTGATGAAAAAAATCGGTATAAGGATAAACAGGGTATTTAAGATTGATGCGTCAAGGAGAAGCACGCACACAAATGCTTACTTTACAGGCATAGGAAAGGTAAAAAGGATTGTGCTTTATGACACGCTTTTGCAGAAGATGGAAAAGAGCGAAATTCTCTCTGTCCTCACGCATGAGGCAGGGCACTGGAAGAAAAAGCATGTCCTTAAGATGATTATTGTTGTAGAGGCAATGTCCCTGATAGGCATTTATATTTCGTTCATGATGATAAAATCAGGAATCCTTACACGGATTTTCAATATTCAGGATGACACGGTCTTTGCAAGCCTTCTCATACTTGGTTTTGCAGGAGGAATAGTGTCTTTTCCGTTTACGCCCATATTCAGCTATTTTTCAAGAAGACATGAAAGGGAGGCTGACAGGTTTGCCGCTGAGATGACAGAGAACATCGAGGCAATGGCAACATCATTAATAAAGCTCTCAAAAGACAATCTTTCAAATCTCCACCCTCATCCCCTTTACGCAAGTTTTTATTATTCCCATCCGCCTGTTGTCCAGAGAATAAGGGAGATCAGAGGACAGCAATGATAATTCTTGATAACATCTCCAAGTCCTTTAATGACATGCATGCTGTTAAGAATATTTCCCTGACTGTAAACACCGGTGAGATATTCGGCATTGTCGGGCCTAACGGAGCGGGAAAGACCACTACGATAAAGCTGATAACAGGGCTTCTCACGCCCGATGAGGGGAAGATACTCATAGGGAAATATGACATTGTCAGAGAGCCGATAAAGGCAAAAGCAATCCTCGGCTATGTGCCTGACAAGGCATTCCTCTATGAAAAACTCACTGCAAGGGAATTCCTGATATTCATATCGGCTATATACGGCATCCCGCAAAGCGAGGCATTGTCAAGGACAGATGAAATGCTTGAATTATTCGGGATTAAGGATGTTGAGGACGAGTTGATAGAGAGTTTTTCGCAGGGCATGAGGCAGAGGCTGCTCTTTGCATCTGCCCTTATTCACAGGCCTGAAGCGCTTCTCATAGATGAGCCCTTTATGGGGCTTGACCCGTTCGGCGTAAGGATGCTCAAAGGCATAATTAAGGATTTAAGCTCAAAAGGCGTTACGATATTTCTTGCAACCCACAGCCTTCATATTGCTGAGGAGCTATGCCACAGGGTAGGGTTCATAAACAAAGGCTCTGTAATCTCAGTAAAAACGAAAGAGGAAATATCCGGGGTTAAAGGCGGGTTGGAGGGGTTGTTTATGGAGATAGGAGGGTGAAATGAAGTTTAAATGCAGGACTGGCTCTCGCTTGCTACGATATTTTTCGACAGTTCTAAAGCTCATTACGCTACAGCCGCAAAACTCACCCTTTGGGTTCAAACAGTTGCGGCTGTGGCCGCTCCATGCCGCTCAATCCAGTCCTGCATTTAATATATAGAGATTATGTTAGCGTTGCTGCTTAAACCCAGACTTCTTTCACTGAAAAATTCAGTAAGCACGAAGGTTGTGCTGAGAAGGCTTCCTTTTATCCTAATCGGCATCGGTTTCTGGATTCTCTTTTATATAGGTACTTACAAAGTCCTTAGCTATGTGAGGGGGATTGAGTTTTTCGGAGAGATACTCTCAAGAAAGCTCTTCTCAATGACATTCTTCAGCCTGCTGGGTTTTCTTATCCTGAGCAGCATAATCACTGCAATCTCTTATTTCTATCTATCAAAAGATATTCCGCTTTTCCTGTCAAAGCCTGTTGAAATCAGGGATATATCGAGGTTGAAGACATTTGACTCTTTCATTAATTCATCATGGATGGCGCTTTCATTCATGCCGCCGGTATTTATTGCATACGGTATCAGCTATGGCGCGGCAGCAGGCTATTATCTTTTGGTTCTTGGATGTTTCCTTCTCTTCAGTTTGATAACAGCAGGCATCGGCATTACAACTGCACATATGCTTACGAGACTTTTCCCTGCAAAAAGGACAAGGAATGTTCTTCTTGGAATAGGCGTAATGCTTTTCCTAATGCTCTATTTTTTGGTGAAGGGACTAATCCCTTATGATATAAGCACTCCTGATGGATTTATAAATTCCATAATGTCATTCAAGACCGAGTCACCCATGCTCCCAAGCTATTGGGTTACAGAGGCGGTTTCCCCAGTGCTGAAAAAAAGCGGTTTTAGTATTTTTTATCTGATAATTCTTCTGAGCAATGCTTTGTTTTTTCTTCTTCTGTCCGAAATTGCAGGATTGAGGTTCTACAGGAAGAATATAGAGAGAATTCAGCCATCCGGCGAAAGGGTGGGGAGAGGGATTTGGGGAGGCTATTACCCTGGAATAAATACCGCAATGTTTTATAAAGACATAAAAACATTTTTCCGGGATACGGGGCAGTGGTCGCAGGTCATTATAATAGGCGCTCTCATAATGATTTATGTCTATAATTTCAAATCCATACCTGTCAATGCCCTTTCAGGATTCTCATTCATCAAGGAGATTATGGTTCTTGTCAATCTGGTTTTATCAGGGCTTGTGCTTTCTGCTGTTTCGGCAAGGTTTATCTACGCATCCGTAAGCCTCGAAGGACAGGCGTTCTGGATTATAAGGACTTCGCCCGTTGATATGAGAAAATTTCTATGGGCCAAGTTTCTTTACGGGTTTATTCCTGTGACAGCGCTTATGCTCGTGCTTGTCTTTCTCACAAATCTTGCCATGAATGCCAAAGGCGTTCTCATGTATCTGTCGCTCGGGACGGTTGTTGTGCTATGCGTTTCAGTAAGCGGGCTCGGGACAGGTTTGGGCGCAATATACCCGAAATTCAAATATGAAAACATCGCTTCTGTTTCAATGAGCCTTGGAGGAATGGCATTCATGCTGATTGCATTCAGCATTGTGATTGCGACGCTATCGTTTGAGGCATGGATATTTTATGTTTATAGTCTGAAGGGAGCGGTGGATTTATCAGCGAAAATTCAGATTGGCCTGAGCGTGATTATGATTATCCTGATAAATGCCGTTGCCTTCTATATTCCGATGAGAATAGGGAAAAGGAAACTGCAGGAGCAGGGGGGGATTATTTGAGCCTCTCAAACTCCCTTCTGAAATGCTCCATTGTGTTATCGTCATACACGCAGAATTCGACTATCTCAAGCGAGCTTTTTTGAGCCTTAATAAAATTAGCTGATTCATTAACGAGAATCTTTGCGCACCTTTCTTTAGGAAATCCGAATATTCCCGAGCTTATTGCGGGCATGGAAACGCTTTTCAATCCTTTTTCCGATGCAAGCCTTAATGCGCTTAGCACCGCATTCTTCAACTTATTGTCCTCGTCTCCTTCGCCCATGCGGGGTCCGACTGTGTGTATCACGAATTTAGCAGGAAGTTTTCCTGCTGTTGTGATTACGGCTGTTCCGACAGGCGTATAACCGATGCTGTCGCTTTCATCCTGAATAATCCGCCCGCCTTTTCTTACAATCGCGCCTGCAACGCCGCCTCCATGCTGGAGATGGGAGTTTGCTGCATTCACTATGGCATCCACGCTTCTTTCCGTTATGTCGCCCTGAACAAGGCGTAAAGTCTTATTCAATATTTTATGTTCTACGATAAGTTTCATTTAATTTTGCAATTCCCTGTAGCTTGCTACAGGGTTACCTTATTTCCCTCTCCCCTTGTGGGAGAGGGTTAGGGTGAGGGGTAATAAGATGCTGTTTTGTTCACCCTCCCATTAGTCCCCTCCCATCAAGGGAGGGGAGATTTTGGGATACCCCGCAGCTTGCTGCGGGGAGGTTCATTGCCTCCTCGTATGTCATTTGTGCTTTACTCTGTGTCATTGCGAACGAAGTGAAGCAATCTCGTTTTTACATTTAGGGATTGCTTCGGTTTTACCTCGCAATGACAGAATATAAGTATATCTCTTTGGAACATATTATATAAAACTTTATGGTATAATCGTAACATGTTAAAGAGAACACTTGCCCTTTTAACTTTTCTGTCTCTTTTCCTTGCAGTTCCGCTTTTTTCTCAGGAGCAAAAAAAAGATGTGTTTGTCATTACGGTAAGCGGCGTCATAAATCCCGCATCAGCGGAATATATCAGTAAGAGCATTAAGAAAGCCAATGAAAAAAGATCCGAAGCTATTGTCATAGAGCTTGATACTCCGGGCGGCCTTGACACATCAATGAGGGATATTGTCAAAAACATAATAGGAAGCGAAGCGCCTGTGATTGTATACGTCTCTCCAAGCGGTGCAAGGGCGGCGTCTGCTGGCGTTTTTATTACCCTTTCAGCCCATGTTGCAGCAATGTCACCCGGCACAAACATCGGTTCCGCGCATCCGGTGGGCGTAGGTGAGAAGATGGATAAGGTGATGTCCGAGAAGGTTACTAATGATGCCGCAGCTTATATAAAATCGCTTGCTGAAAAGACAGGCAGAAACGCAAAGTGGGCAGAAGATGCCGTGAGAAAAAGCGTGTCTGCCACGGAAGATGAAGCATTAAAGCTGAAGATTATAGACATTGTGAGCGATAACCTTAATGTTCTTCTTTCAACTATAGACGGGAAAAAGGTTAAGACTGTTATGGGTGAAAAGATTTTAAAGACTGCACATGTAAATGTTATCAGAGAAGAAATGAGCCTTCGTCATAAGATTCTAAATTTTATAACTGACCCCAATGTTGCCTATATGCTCATGCTTCTCGGATTTTACGGATTATTCTTTGAGCTGACAAATCCGGGCGCTATTTTCCCCGGCGTGATAGGAGGGATATTCCTCATACTTGCATTTTATGCATTCCAGACATTGCCCGTAAATTATGCAGGGCTTCTCCTTATCATTCTTGCAATAATACTTTTTATACTTGAGATAAAGATAGTCTCGCACGGGGTTTTAACTATAGGCGGCGTTGTTTCTATGCTGCTGGGTTCATTAATGCTGTTTGAATCGCCGGGCCCTTTTATGAAACTGTCGCTTGCGCTTATTCTTCCTGCTGTGGTGATGACAGCGCTGTTTTTCACTATTGTGCTGGGACTTGTATACAAAGCTTATAAGAGAAAACCTGTGACAGGCTCAGAGGGGCTTGTCGGACTGGAGGGAATTGCAAGCACAGATATAACAAAGGAAGGCGGAATGGTTTCATTACACGGCGAGATATGGTCTGCATACTCAGATGAGACAATCTCAAAGGGTGAAAAAATAGTTGTTGAATCAGTATCGGGGCTGAGGGTAAAAGTTCGAAGAAGCAATAATAAATAAGTATCAAAGGGTCAAAGCGTCAGAGTATCAGAGTGTCAGAAACTTTGATGCTTTGAACCTTTGACCCTTTGATACTAAAAAAACAAGGAGGACAATATGCCAGGGATACCAGCAGGATTTATGGGTTTTTTGATAGTAGTGTTTCTTGTGTTCTATTTCTTCTCAAGCGCGATTAAGATACTAAAGGAATATGAAAGAGGGGTTGTCTTCAGGCTCGGAAGGATAATTCCGCTAAAAGGGCCGGGTCTTGTAATCATAATCCCTGTGATTGACAAGCTTGTCAGGGTAAGCCTGAGGACAGTGACAATGGATGTGCCGCCTCAGGATGTTATAACAAAAGACAATATAACGGTTAAGGTAAATGCTGTTGTCTATTTCAGGCCGATGGATCCAATTAAAGCAATAACAGCAGTGGAAGATTTTTATTATGCGACATCGCAGATTGCGCAGACTACGCTCAGGAGTATTCTTGGCCAAAGCCAGCTTGACGACCTGCTCTCAAAAAGAGATGAATTAAATGCGGAATTACAGAAGGTGATTGACTTTCAGACAGAGCCGTGGGGAGTAAAGGTTTCGGCCGTGGAGGTTAAAAATGTGGACCTTCCTGCAGAGATGCAAAGGGCGATAGCAAAACAGGCAGAGGCAGAGCGCGAAAGAAGGGCAAAGATAATCCATGCAGAAGGAGAATATCAGGCATCACAGAAGCTTGCGGATGCGGCAAAGATTATAGCAACAGAAACCGGAGCGCTTCAGCTCAGATTCTTACAGACGCTTACGGAGATTGCCACGGAAAAGAATTCCACAATAATATTCCCGGTGCCGATAGATTTGCTGAAACCATTTATTGATAAAATGGGGAAATAAGATAGGCTATAACATAGCAGGAGATGCGTAATAGTAAAGTTTAAAAACAGGATATGGCTCAGGCTGCTAATTCTGCTGGTAGTTATCGCGGGTTCAACGATAATCCTCTATCAGACAGGGGCGGTTTCATTTTTTCTGAATAAAGAGAGGATGGCCGAGTTTCTCAATTCGTTAGGCTTCCTCTCTTTTATCGGGTTTATATTTTTGCAGGTAATCCAGGTTGTTGCCGCTCCTATTCCGGGAGAAGTCACAGGCTTTATCGGCGGGTACCTCTACGGAATAGTTTTAGGCATAGGACTCTCCACAATCGGCCTTACCATCGGTTCTTATGTGGCGTTCAGCCTGTCGAGATTTCTCGGAAGGCCGTTCGTTGAGAAATTCATCAAAAAGAAAACGATGGAGAGATACGATTACCTTCTTCATCACAAGGGCGCATTCCTTGTCTTTCTGTTGTTTCTTATACCGGGTTTTCCAAAAGATTCCCTCTGTTATATCCTCGGGCTCGGGCATCTGACAACAAAGGAATTTTTGGTAATAAGCACCGTAGGCAGATTTGCCGGCACTGTTCTGTTGACGCTCGGAGGAAGTTATATCCACAACCAGCAGTATTACAGGTTTTTTATACTTCTGGGCGCTGCTGTCGTCGCTGTTTTTTTATCAATGGCATATAAAGACAAGCTTGAAAGGCTTTTCAGGATATGGCATATCACATCAAGAAGAAAGGCAAGCAAGGGAAAATGGAGGAAGAAATAAAACGCAGGTATTTTAATAGAGGGCTTTCATCTCATCCGTGTATGTCCCGTCTTCGTTATATATATACAGGGGTTTCTCAATTTTTATCTCAGCCCTGCCTTCTTTTACTGCTTCTATAAGCACCATCTTTGCCTCTGTTGTGAGATTGGAATGAACAAACCTTAATCTTTTGGGTTCCATGTGTTTTTCTCTTAAGGCATCAAAGAGTTCCACAAGTCTTGAGGGATGGTAAATCATGCAGAATCTGCCTTTGGACCTCAGAAGCGAGCATGATGTCTGTATTAAATCAGCAAGTTTGAGTTCTATCTCGTGCCTTGCTATAGCCTTTTCATCCGTAGGGCTTATCAGTCCTGTTTTTTGCCTCCTGAACGGCGGATTTGATACAACGAGGTCAAACTGGTGAAACGGTGAAGCGGTGAATGGGTGAATGGGTGAATCGGTGATTGTTTTTCCCTCTGTTTCTCCGCGTCTCCGTTTCTCCGTATCCAAATCCCTGATGTCATACTTAATCACCCTTACCCTATCTTCAAGGTTATTCAAGACGATGTTCTTTTCTGCAAGCCCGGCGAGGCTGTTCTGAATTTCGATAAGGGCAACCTCTGAATCATGATATTTTTTTGCCAGCAGGATTCCTACAATCCCGGAGCCTGCGCCGAGATCGGCAATCTTGTGCGCCCTGCGCAGGTTTACAAATGAGTAAAGAAGGAGCGCATCTACGGAAAACCTGTAGCCTCTCTTATTCTGGTAAAGCTTTACATTGCGTATTGTGTCTAATGTGAGATCCATCATTCATGATACACGATGCACGATACATGATGCATGATTCATGATTTGTGGTGCATCTTGCATCCCTATCAAGTCCGGCAGTTCGTCAATGCTGTCAATAATGAAGTCCGCGCCTTTAAGTGTTTCCCTGTCCCTGAATCCGTAAGTTACCGCTACTGTGATTAGCCCTGCGCCTTTTCCTGCTTGTATGTCAAAGTCGCTGTCGCCTACGATAATCGCCCTGCCGGGATATACGCCGAGAATTTCGAGAACTTTTTTAACAGGCGCCGGGGATGGTTTTTTTTCAGGGACGCTGTCGCTTCCAAGCACTACATCAAAAAATTTCATGAGTCCGAGTTGTTCAAGGAGTTTTTTTGACAAGGACTCTCTTTTGTTAGATATCACCGCCTTTTTATATCTGCAGAGAATCTCAAGGGTTTTTGCTACTTCCGGATATGGTTTTGTGAAATCAGTGAGGTGTTCTGAATAGTAATTGATAAACCTCTCAATCGCTGTGTCTTTTACGGAAGCATTATTGTCACCGAGAATCTTTTCTATAAGCCTCGTCAAGCCTTCCCCCACAAACTTAACGGTGTCCTCCACGGTAAGAGACTTAAAACCGTAGGGCGCTATAGCATAATTCAGCGCGTTGGTTATGTCTTTGCCGGAGTCAACAAGTGTGCCATCAAGGTCAAAGATGATAAGTTCCAGATTGTTAAAATTTTCCATAAAAAATACCCTCTATCTGTTTATTATAGATTTTTAAAAAATCTTGACAATATTTATTATATATGTTATCAAATTAAGGTCTGTTTTACATTATATTGAGGAGGAGGTGACCCTAGTGAAGAAAGTAATAGCTTTAATCCTTTCATTAGTGCTGATTGTAGCATTTGCTCTTACAGTAGCAGGCTGCAAAAAGGCAGAGGCTCCAAAACCGGCTGAGGCTCCAGCAGCACCGGCAGCGCCAGCAGCGCCAGCAGGCAAATAAGTTTTTATCATTTTCAGGGGTGGTTTTCTTCACCCCTGAAAATGATTGCTTTTTTGGTGATAAAGTGATAAATTAAAGCAGTTTTATTACATATTTTAAGCAACTTCAGCATTATTTTAACAAAAGAGTGGGGGTTCCCACTCTTTTGTTTTATAGGTATATGGATATAAAACAGTCAATTCTTGAGGAAACAACGCTAAAGATGGCAAGGCAAGTTGCTGATGACCAGAACGTTGAGGTGCTTGAGGCAAGGTTATTAGGCAGAGGGAAGGGGACATTGCTGAGAGTTACGATAGACAGAAGCGGAGGGGTGACTCTTGATGACTGCGAGAGATTCAGCAGAAGCCTTGGTTTAATGCTTGACACGGAAGACTCTTTGCAGGGACCTTATAATCTTGAGGTTTCATCACCGGGGCTTGACAGGCCATTAGCTGCATTGAAGGATTTTGAAAAGCATATGGGGAAACTTGTGAGGATAATTACTAAAGACAAGATAGATAACCAGAATTTTTTTCTCGGCAGGATAACCGGTATAAGTGCGGACATTATACAATTAGATATAAACGGGAAAGAGCGTAATATACCTTTTGACAACATATCAAGGGCAAGACTGGAGATAGAGATAAAATGACAAAAGAACTCTGTCAGGGAATAGATCAGATAAGCAGGGAAAAAGGCATAGAGAAGGGCATTCTTCTTGCCGCACTTGAAGCTGCGCTGCTTTCTGCTGCAAGGAAACGGTATGGCGGAAGAACGAATGTCCATCTTAAGATAGACCCTAAAACCTGCAATATCACGGCTTATGAGACAAAGATTGTTGTGGATAAGGTTTCCGATAAAGACATGGAGATTTCCAAGTCTGATGTGAAAAAACTTTTTCCGGACAAAGCAGGGGCAGAAAGTGTTGACGTGCCGCTTGATGTTCATGACTTTGGCAGGATAGCTGCCCAGACAGCGAAACAGGTTATTTTTCAAAAAGTCCGTGAGGCTGAGCGTGATGTCATCTATGCCGAGTTCAAAGATAAAGTAGGGCAGGTTGTAAGCGGGACTGTGATGAGGAAGGAAAAAAATAATTACTACATTAATATTGGCAAAACGGAAGCTATTCTTCCCCAGAGTGAGGCGCTGCCCGGAGAAAATCTAAGGAGAGGAGATACTGTCAGGGCGCGTATAGAAGAAGTGAAGATAAGCACAAAGGAGCCTGTTATCCTTGTTTCAAGGACAAACCCGAGTTTTGTCGGGGAATTGTTCAAGATGGAAGTTCCTGAAATAAGCGAAGGCATTGTTGTGATAAAGGATATAGTCCGTGAGGCCGGCGACAGAACAAAGATTGCTGTTTATTCTACAAATGCATCCATAGATCCCGTGGGCGCATGTGTTGGGATGAAAGGGACAAGGGTTCAGTCTATAGTGAGGGAGCTTAGAGGTGAGAGGATAGATATAATCCCGTGGACCGATGACCCGAGGATGCTTATTGCCCGTGCGCTCAGCCCCGCAAGCGTTGAAAGAATCGGCATAAACGAAGAAAGCAAGACAGCAATGGTTGTTGTCAATGACCAGCAGCTTTCGCTTGCAATAGGCAAGAAAGGGCAAAATGTAAGGCTTGCCATGAAGCTTACTGGATGGGACATAGACATAATGAGCGACACGGAGTACTCCAAGATCAAGATGGAAGAAGCGGATAAGATATTGGAAGAGGCCATAGACAAAGAAGCGCATCGGAAATCCGCAGAGGCGGAGAAGAAAAAGAAAACTAACGAATCGTAGGCTGTCTGCCTGCGTTTCATGGGATTGATGGGCAAGAACCTTTCAGAATTCCCTGTACAATACATCAAAGGCGTCGGCCCCCGGCGCGCAAAGCTCCTTAATACTCTCGGAATCAAGACAGCAGAAGAAGCCCTTTACTACCTTCCATACAGATACGAAGACAGAAAAAATATCAAAAAAATAAGCGCTCTCGGATATGGCCGGCTTGAAACTGTCATCGGCAAGGTTATTTCTGCCGAGGTAATAAAACTGCCGAGGCGCAATATGAAGTTGTTTGAGTTGACGGTATCTGACGGAAGCGGCATTGTCAAAGGCAAGTGGTTTAACCAGCCTTTCCTGAAAAAAAACTTTGAAGCAGGGCAGGAAGTAATCCTGAGCGGCATTGTTAAGAGGAATCCCTACTGGGGAATCGGATTTGAATTTGATAACCCGGAATATGAGTTTGTCACCGATGACGCCGATGCATTTATACACACCGCAAGGATAGTCCCGATTTACAGGACGACAGCGGGCCTTAGCGTAAGGCAGTTACGGACTATAATGTTCAATCTTATCAATACCTGCATCAAAGAGGTCTCTGAGTGCCTGCCTGAAGAAATACGTGTCAGGCATAATTTCCACGGGCTTACCGAGAGCATATTTAATTCCCACTTTCCTGAGAGCGGCACAGATATAGACAGCCTTAACAGCGGCGCAAGCATTTATCAGAAAAGGCTTTATTTTGATGAACTCTTTAAGTTCGAACTCGGGCTTTCGGTGATTAAGAAAGGCAAAGAGGTTGAAACCGGCATTGCGTTTAATTGCGACGGCGCTCTTGTAAGGAAATTTATGGATACGCTTAAATTCAAGCTCACATCTGCCCAGCAGAGGGTATTTGAGGAAATACTTCACGACATGAGAAAACCTCACCCGATGAACAGGCTTCTTCAGGGAGATGTGGGTTGCGGCAAGACTGTTATTGCGGTTATGGCAATGCTCACTGCCGCTGAGTGCGGTTATCAGTCGGCTTTAATGGCGCCTACCGAGATATTGGCAGGACAGCATTACATGAACATACACAAGATGATAGAAGATATGGGATTGAAGGTATGCCTTGTGACAGGAAGCGCAAACACGTTACGCGTTACGCGTGACGCGTTACGTCGTGAGATAGCGTCAGGAAAGATTAACATAATCATAGGAACACATGCGCTTATACAGGAAGGCGTGGAATTTAAAAACCTCGGGCTTGCGATAATAGACGAACAGCACAGATTCGGCGTTATGCAGAGGCAGCTTCTCAGAAAAAAAGCCGTGAATCCCGATATCCTTGTCATGACTGCAACACCTATTCCAAGAACCCTGTCAATGACGCTCTACGGAGACCTTGATTATTCTGTTATAGATGAACTTCCTCCATGCAGAAGGCCTGTTATAACACGCTTGTTTAATGCCGGACAGAAGGAATACATTTACAGGGCGATTGCTGAAGAAACAAAAAAAGGCAGGCAGGTATATGTTGTATATCCTGTTATTGATGAAACAGAGAAAACGAATCTCAAATCTGCGATAATAGGGAAAGAGGCGCTTGAGAAAATATTCCCGAAGCTGAAGGTTGAGCTTATTCACGGCAGGCTGAAACCGCAGGAGAGGGAGAATATAATGGCGTCATTCAAGACGGGCGGGATTGATGTTCTTGTAAGCACTACAGTCATAGAGGTCGGCGTGGATGTGCCTAACGCGGCGATGATGCTTATAGTTCACGCGGAGAGGTTCGGGCTTTCCCAGCTTCACCAGTTAAGGGGAAGGGTGGGGAGGGGAGGCAGCCAGTCGTATTGTTTTCTTTTAATGTATGAGCCATTAAGCGAGGATGCGCGGAGAAGGCTTGATATAATGGTGAAAACCAATGACGGCTTCAGGATTTCAGAGGAAGACCTCGATATAAGAGGGCCCGGAGAATTTTTCGGGACAAGACAGGCAGGGATGCCTGACCTCAAGCTTGCGAATATAATAAGGGATGCAAGGCTTCTTGATGCCGCGAGAAAAGAGGCATTTGCCTTGATTGATAAAGATTCAGAGCTAAATTCATTCCCTGAGTTGAAAAAGGGGCTTGAAATGTTCTGGAAGGGAAAGATAGAACTGTTTAAGACGAGTTAACGCTTCCGCTGGATTTGATTGTTAGGGCTTACTTTATTTGTTTTATGCCGAGGTCTTTGCATATCTTTCTTGCGAGGTTATCGTTGATTTCTGTATGCCGCGGCACAGATGATCGTTTGTTTTGATCTGGATTTCACCACCACGAATGACGACTGCCTTCTCTGATAAATTCAGGCATAATTACTTTTTTCGGTGTCTGTTTTGGAGTATGGAAAAG
>JASEHP010000269.1 GCA_030018605.1 Thermodesulfovibrionales bacterium | reverse complement strand
TGGTCTAATGGGTTTCGTATCTTCATAAGAGCCTTATTACTTACATGGGTATAAATTTCTGTTGTCTTTGAGCTTTGGTGTCCCAATAATTCCTGAATATACCTCAAATCTGTTCCGTTTTCTAAAAGATGAGTGGCGAATGAATGTCTGAGGCTGTGAATCGTAACATCTTTTTTAATCCCTGCCTTTTCACATGCCATCTCAAATATCCTCTGGGCAGTTCTTATGGTAATGTATCTTTCTTTGTCTGGTCCGGGAAACAACCATTTTGTTGGTTTATATTTTCTCCAGTATTCTCTCAAGGTCTTTAAAGTAGTTTCAGATAGTAATGTGTATCTATCTTTTCTGCCTTTTGCACCTTTGAGAAAAACGAGCATCCTTTTACTGTCGATGTCTTCTGGCTTCAATTTTACTACCTCTCCCACTCTTAATCCAGCAGAATATACAAGCATCAAAATTGCTTTATGCTTTACATTATCCACTGAATTAAGGATTTTTGCAACTTCTTCTTTGCTTAAAACAACAACAACGATAGAGTAACATCAATTCTGTAAATATGAATTAGGGTATAATTCTCAAGGGAA
>JASEHP010000268.1 GCA_030018605.1 Thermodesulfovibrionales bacterium | reverse complement strand
ATACACCCTTATCTTTTTTACCGCAAGATTTTACACAGAAGATTTTACGCTACCTGCTGTGCCGAGGAAATTGCAAAGGCGCTGAACCAGATGAATGCTGAAAAGGAAGCGATTCTCTGCTGAATCCCCATAAATGCGTGTATCCTGATGCCCCGTGTCTCAGCAAGAACCCATGCTGCGGCATCAGTTAATATGAGAAGTGCGATAGTGAAGCCGGATACAGCCAAGATTGAAGAACCCTTGTGTCTTACGGTATATACAGAGAATCCCAAGATACTGATAGACGCCGAGAGCCCGGCGAGAAGAGCAGACGTAAGATGTATTAATGAAGGGAAGGGGTAGAAACCTGCTGCAATGAGGAATCCACCGGCGCACGCCATGCATCTCAGTCCAAGGCGTGGCGCTGGGAAAGATGCCCACATATTATTAGCTGATAGGGCTGCCAACAGAATAAAAACACCAGGCAAGGCGAAGCCAAGATAGTTAACTATAAAAGCGTATGGCTGCCCGCTGATGCCAAGGTCGCTTATTGCGGTAGTGTAAACTTTCTTGTGTGAAAATGAAATAGGGTAAAAAAGGGGCGCACC
>JASEHP010000267.1 GCA_030018605.1 Thermodesulfovibrionales bacterium | reverse complement strand
ATGATATTAAAAAATAATTTGCTATTTCTGGACACCGTTTTTTGTAATTATGCCGGAAAAAACATCAGCAATACTAATAGAGCAGGAAGCCGCGTACAGGAAACTTTATGAGAAGGGTTTCATCGCGAGGGCGGAATTGCTGGAAAAACAGAAAGAGTTCCATGCTATTGTGAACGAATTTGAGGCTCAAAAAAAGATCGTAAAGCAGGCCATGGACAGCATTGATGAGGCAAGGAAGAATCTTGAGGGATTGAAGAAGGAACGAGAGAAGGCAATACTTAGCGATATAGTTGAGAAGGAAAAGAACATCGCCGCAATCGAAGGCGAAGCGATAAAGGCTAAAAAGAGATACGAGCTTGAAAAATTATGCTCTCCAGTAAGCGGCACTGTTCACGGCCTGGCTTCATATACAATAGGAGGCGTTGTGACGCCAGCCCAGCCTGTTGTAACTGTGGTACCTGAAGGAACGCCATTGGTGATAGAAGCGATGGTTTTAAACAAGGACATAGGCTTTTTAAAGACAACTCAGGAAGCGGAAATCAAACTTGATACCTTTCCGGGTAGTGTAAACTTTCTTGTGTGAAAATGAAATAGGGTAAAAAAGGGGCGCAC
>JASEHP010000266.1 GCA_030018605.1 Thermodesulfovibrionales bacterium | reverse complement strand
CCTTGAGAATAAAGCCCTGATGAGATTTTACAGAAAAGACTTGACAATGCCCTTCACCGCCAATACAGCGATTATTACCTACAACACCAGTAATAGAATCCATGCTCAAATAATTGCCCCACTCATCGTCATAACTCCTATGATCTTTATGTCTGAGATAAAGGCTAACATGAATATTGTTAGATGCCTTAAGAAAAGTTTCGGGCATCTCGCCAACCAATTCCCAACCTTCAGTTCCTAGTTTTTGAATATATTGAAAACAAACCGTTTTAAAATCACCTAATATGTTGAAAGCCCTATAAGAATGTTCTTTCACTGTCCCTGACAAGAGCATCTCGGTTTTAGGGTTACTTATAGCAATCACTTCCCAAGAAATTTCCTTCGGCATTTCATAATATTTATCTATACCACCAAAAAATCTTTTTCTTTCGATTACCTTTATTTGACCATGACCAAATCTTACTCCAAATTTAACTTCTATATACTCCCATGACATTAATTATAAGCCTCCTACCTTAAATACCCGCAATGAACGGCTAACGGTTTGCAGCTACCCGAAGGTGGGGATTTTGTGTCAATCCCATTGTTAGTTGAAATTCTGTAATGGCCCCTGTGCTGCATGTC
>JASEHP010000265.1 GCA_030018605.1 Thermodesulfovibrionales bacterium | reverse complement strand
TTTTAGATGATTTAACCAGTACCTTCCCGGTTACATTTTAGATGATTTAATGCGGCCCCTATGCGGGCGTCAAATACTCTGATATAATGGTGAAAAATGGAGGAAATTTCAGCGGCGTAGCCGATGGTATTACATTTTCGGGCAAAGTAGATGGGAAGGCCAAGGCGGACAAGAATTTTGGTGTTGTTGCTGGTGCCGATATCTACCTTATCCCAAAACGGTTAAGCGTGAGCATTGAAGGCAGGTTCATAGATGAGACCGCTGGCACTATCGGGGTAAATTACAGGTTCTAATTTCCAAAAGTGAGGACTCAATTGAGTCCTCACTTTTGGAAATTAGAACCTGTAATTTACCCCGATAGTGCCAGCGGTCTCATCTATGAACCTGCCTTCAATGCTCACGCTTAACCGTTTTGGGATAAGGTAGATATCGGCACCAGCAACAACACCAAAATTCTTGTCCGCCTTGGCCTTCCCATCTACTTTGCCCGAAAATGTAATACCATCGGCTACGCCGCTGAAATTTCCTCCATTTTTCACCATTATATCAGAGTATTTGACGCCCGCATAGGGGCCGCATTAAATCATCTAAAATGTAACCGGGAAGGTACTGGTTAAATCATCTAAAA
>JASEHP010000264.1 GCA_030018605.1 Thermodesulfovibrionales bacterium | reverse complement strand
AAGCGGACATTTCTAAATTGGCAAGAATAGGACATTTCTAAATTGGTAGAACAGCATTAAAGAAAGAACTTGAAATTACCAAGGTGCTGCATAACACAGATATAGCCATCCTTTCCACCACGGATAGAAAAGAGCCGTTAAAAATCTTCCTAACAAATCTCAAGCGGCTCATAGACGCAGATTACATATCCATTGCTGTATTTGACCATGAAAATGACAGATTTAAGATAGAGATGAGTTCATTTCTTAACTGTCTGAATGAAGGTGGTGAAACAATACATTTTGCATCCACCATCCTGAAATCAGCAATATCTCTAAAGGCATCCCAATACTACCCTGAGATAAATGAAGATGACCTCTTTCCAGAGGATATAGATTTTAAAGAGAAGGGGCTGAAAAGTTTACTTATCGTGCCTCTGATTGCAAAGGGCTTGCCATTGGGCACCCTTAATCTGGGAAACACTAAAGAAAAGAGATTCAGTAAAGAGGAGATAGAAGTGGCAGAGAGATATGTCCTTCAGGTTGCAATTGCTATAGATAACTCCAACCTCTGGGAGGAGATGCAGAATATGTTTATGGATACAGTGTAGGGTTTGACGAAATCAGGAACAACTGGCAAGTTAGTCCTCCGGAAGGAGGA
>JASEHP010000263.1 GCA_030018605.1 Thermodesulfovibrionales bacterium | reverse complement strand
TTTCATGATTCAACAGAAGAAGCTTCGGTTACCATGTTAAATGATTTGACACGTGCCGCAGTTAGGCTCTGCGGGAAGAGAATTTTTATCTGAAACAAAACAAGGGATACCCAGTCTGAGAACAGATTCGGTATCCCTTGTTTAATGCATTAAAATTTAAAAAATAAATCTTTTTTAGCTCAGATGCTTGTTGACCAGCTTGGTCATCTCAAACATTGAAACTTTGCCCTTGCCTCCGAATACTACTTTCAGGTTTGCATCGGCATTTATCATCCTTCTGTTGACTTTGTCCTGGAGCCCGTTCTTCTTGATGTACTGCCAGAGTTTCTTGGTAACCTCTGTTCTTGGAATAGGCTTGTCTCCTACAACTGGTGCGAGGGCTGCGCTGATATTCATGGGCTTCATGAACTGAGGATTAGGTTTCCTCTTTGTCTTAGCCTTCTTTACAACCTTCTTCTTTGCGACCTTCTTTACTGCTTTCTTCTTTGCTGCCTTTTTCTTAGCCATACCTTACCTCACCTCCTTCTATAATTCTTTAGGTCGAATAGACCTATTGATACCAATTCTTATCTACCAAAATCCTACCAGACATAAAACATATTGTCAAGGACTTGTATAAGTTCCATACAAATGCGACATACCTCCTTTTTTGATGAGATAGTCAA
>JASEHP010000262.1 GCA_030018605.1 Thermodesulfovibrionales bacterium | reverse complement strand
GGTGCGGCCCAATTTGCCCCTTTATCAAATTTACACAAAATAGTTGACAGTACCCATTTACCTTTCCGTCATATTCATGTGTGAGCATGTAATATTGATTTTGCAATAGCACTCCATGCCCCGCAACAAAGAGTATGAAACTGTCAGTTGGTTTTATCTTCTGGGAGAGCATGTTAATTTTAGCGGTTATATTTGACTTAGTGGCTTCAATGTCTTTAAGCGCTATGTGGTGAATGTTCTCGGGTTTATACAACGTCTCTGCCTGTTTAAGGATTTTTTCCTTTATGTCTTTTGAGTCTTTTACTGCATATTTGAGGTTTATTGTGTTGTCCTTGTATTGGTCTATGCCTATTGAAAGGATATAGAGGCGGGGTTCTTCCTGTTTTATTGCTGATATGAACTTGGCTGTCTGCATGTAGCCCTGGACTGTATTGTCTTTATTGAATGCTGTAACACTTATCTCGTTTTCTCCTGATACAGCCTCTATCTCTTTACAGTCATTAAAAACCTCTCCTTTTGATTTGGTTGTTGTCGGGCTTATCTCAGTTTTTTCTTTGATCTTTACGCTTCTCATGTCTTCGTAGATTACCTTGCTACTGAGTTTTGCAAGCTGGGTCTTTTCCGTAACTGCACTTCCCCCAATATAGCGGACACACCGAAGAGTTAGGTTAATATATATTA
>JASEHP010000261.1 GCA_030018605.1 Thermodesulfovibrionales bacterium | reverse complement strand
GCCTCCTACAGGTATTTTATCCAAAGTGGTGCAATTACTTATGGAACTGGTGAGCGAATTCCTTCCTCCTGCGCTGGAGATTGAGGAAACGCCGCCCTCTCCTTTGCGGAGGGCATTAATATGGTTGATATTCATACTCGTCATTGCCGCATTCACATGGTCGTACTTCGGCAAGGTTGACGAGGTCGCCGTTGCGCGGGGAAAGGTCATCCCTGACGGAAGAGTCAAGGTAATCCAGCCGATGGAGACAGGAGTGATAAGGGCTATTCATGTGCAGGAAGGGCAGATGGTAAAAGAAGGGCAATTGCTCATAGAACTGGACCCTACAATCAAACAGGCTGATGTGGAAAGCACATCAAAAGCTCTGTCAATACATGCCGCCGATAAAGAGAGGTTGATTCAGGAACTTAATGGCGAAGGGCAAGAACCGGCAAAAGACGAAAGGCAAAAGGTAAAAGGTGAAAAGCAAAAGATTGGCAACCGTGCGCCTTTAGCCATTAGCCTTTCACCAATACAAAAACAGCTTAAAGACGCGAGGGAATCGGAATATAAGGCCAAAGAAGACGCTCTGAAACTTGTTATCGCGCAGAGAGAGAATGCTTTGCACGCTTCGGAGGCGATTCTTAATAAACTGGGAAAAAGGCATAATTACTTTTTTCGGTGTCTGTTTTGGAGTATGGAGAGGATTAAT
>JASEHP010000260.1 GCA_030018605.1 Thermodesulfovibrionales bacterium | reverse complement strand
TGGCATAATGATCCATTACTCCTTAACGTCGCATATGTATCGTAACTTTTTCATTTATATGATTTATATCATTACTTCCAGATGTAAAAATGATTTAAAATTAAACATAAAGCAATAAATATTCAGAGGAGGTTTTAAATGCTTGACAGGACAAAGATACAGGAAGTGATTGACAGGGTGAGGCCTTTCCTTCAGCGCGACGGCGGAGATGTGCAGCTTGTTGATGTAACAGAGGACAATATCGTAAAGGTCAAGCTCGTGGGCGCATGCGGCAGCTGCCCTATGTCAACAATGACACTTAAGGGCGGGATTGAAGCAGAACTGAAAAAGAACATCCCTGAAGTAAAAGCTGTAGAGGCAGTTTAATCAGGCTAAACGCTGTAAGCAGGTTATATTCCGGAGATGTCTTATTTTTCCTCCAGAACTATCCTGTGTTTTAAGAGCGCAATCTCTTTTATATTTCCTTCAAGCACCTTTTGCTCACCGAACAGATTTTTAAGATATATCTTGCCCTGTTCGGGTTTTATTGTGTCAACATTCTCAAAGTAGAGTTCTTCCCTGCCGTCTTTTAATAGATATACATTTACGTCACACATGGTTCATCTCCGTTATGCTGCCTTTTATAAAGTATAAATCAAATCCACGCATTAAATCATCTAAAATGTAACCGGGAAGGTACTGGTTAAATCATCTAA
>JASEHP010000025.1 GCA_030018605.1 Thermodesulfovibrionales bacterium | reverse complement strand
CTTTTTTTAGGATTTCCTTGTCCTCCTTGAGGTTGGCGTTTTCTCTCTGCAGCCTTTTGAGTTCTTCTTCCTCTGGTTTTAGGTTGCCTTTGCCGGGAAAACTGCCTGAGGGCTCTTCTTTATGTTTCCGTTTCCATGTACGCAGCAGATTCTCATGAATCCCAAGACTTCGGGCTACCTCTGTTACTGAGCGCCCGCCTTCTGTTCCAAGCCGTACTGCTTCTTCTTTGAACTGCCGATCGTACGTCCTATGCTTCCTGTGCTCTTGCATCTGACACCTCCAAGTCTATAAGGTTAATATATATTAACCTAACTCTTCGGTGTGTCCGCTATATTGGGGGAAGTGCAGAGCCTTTTTATAAAAAAGCTTTGCCTTCTTTTTGTCTCCAAGCATCTCATACGTCACGGCTAAATTATTCATAGCCTCGTAATAATCAGGCTTAAGCTTAAGCGCCTTTTCATAAGCCTTTGCCGCATCTTTATAGTTGCCCTGATTTCTTAATGCAATCCCAAGGTGATTGTGCATCATCGCATCATCAGGCTTTGCAAGAATTGCCTTCCTGAGAATATCTTCTGCATCAGAATATTTTTTATCCCTGATATGCTTTATCGCATCTTCATGAGTCTTTGCTGTATCAGAGGCAGCAGCAACCGGCGGTTCTTTTTTCTTAACAGGCTCAGCAGCGGTCTTAGGTTGAACAGTTGTAACTTTTGGTTCAGTCTTTACAAAAGGTTTTAAAGCAGGTCTTTTCTGAAGCCAATAAACTCCGACAAGCGCAAATCCAACAACTCCGGCAAGGACAGCAGCGATTATACCCAATACCTTCTTATTCCTGAAGTGGTAAGCCTGTGCTTTTTTGACAGGCGCGCTCTCACCCCTTGATTCTTCCTCTGCTTTTTTGAGAGCCTTAAAAATTATGCTCATAGATGTTCACTCCTTCAGGCAAAGAAAAATCAAAGGCCGCATCTTTAAGGCCTGTGTTTATCTCGATATCTTTAAGCTGTATCTCTATCCTGTTTGAACGCATGTCATTTATTATAAAAGATTTTATAGGAAAGTCTTCATCGGATGTTTCTATCTCCACGGAAACAATATTTCCCATAGGATTTTTAGGCACAAGAACCAGCCTTTTATTTTTTTTTGTTATATTAAATTCCTCTCTTACCTTTCCAAAACCGCTCAGCATAGCAACAGGCGCCTGTCCGTATGTCTGCCTGCTGAAAGCGCTTTTGAACGCCTGTTTCTCCGCCTTTTTATATATCAGAATCTTATCGTTATTTATTATAATTTCCTGCGGCTTATCCCCCCTGTATTCCCATCTCATCTTTGAATGCCTCTTTATAAAAAGAACGCCTTTGTATGTATCTGTCCTGCCGAGGTCTTTCATGTAATTTTTCTGGACAAAGCCGGCTTTCATATCGCTTATATTCCTGTAAGCCTCCTGAATCCTTGCAACCTCATCTTCAGCAAGAACAGCAGTGACAAGTGACAAGTGACAAGTGACAAGTAAAAAAAATGCTCTGATAAAACTTGTAACTTGTAACTCGTAACTCGTAACTGATTTCATCTTCTTCTCCTCAGAAAATCTCTGGGTTTGCCTGCGCCTTTTTGGGGGCCTACCAGCCCGTCTTCCTCCATCAGTTCCATAATGCTCGCTGCCCTGTTATAACCTATCTTAAACCGCCTCTGGATTGACGATATGGACACCTCACCCACAGATTCTGCATGTTCCACTGCCTTATGATACATCTCATCCCTCTCGGCAGAGAACTCGTTATCCATCGGCTCTTCTATCTGTATATTTTCAAATATGGAATAATCCGGGACTCCCTGTGCCCTGATAAAATCCGTAACTGTCTTTATCTCGTCTTCTGTGATGAGTGCGCCGTGTATGCGTATTATCTTTGTCCCCGGAAGCATGAAAAGCATATCGCCCTTGCCAAGAAGCTGTTCAGCGCCCTGCGCATCGAGAATAGTCCTTGAATCTATCCTTGTGGTAACATGGAACGAGATCCTTGCCGGGAAATTAGCCTTAATGACGCCTGTGATAACATCAACCGACGGCCTCTGTGTTGCAAGGACAAGATGTATGCCTGAGGCGCGCGCCATCTGTGCGAGCCTTGCTATGGCATCCTCAACTTCATTCGCCGAGGCGAACATCAAGTCTGCAAGCTCATCTATAAAAATAACAATATAAGGCAGATGCTCCTCCTCTGAAACCACTTTATTGTAGTTCTCTATATTCTTCGCGCTTTTTTGAGCAAGTAGTCTGTATCTATTCTCCATCTCAAAAACCATCTTGCGCAGCGCCTCTGCCGCCTCTTTCGGGTTTGTTATGACAGGCGAGATAAGATGCGGAATCCCTTCGTAAGCGGAAAGTTCAAGGAGTTTAGGGTCTATCATCAGCATCTTAACTTCTTTAGGAGAAGCCTTATAAAGAATGCTCATCACCATAGAGTTTATTGATACGCTCTTACCAGAGCCTGTGGCTCCTGCAACAAGAAGATGCGGCATCTTAGCAAGATCAGAAATTACTGGATTGCCGAATATGTCTTTCCCTAGAGCCAGCGTGAGTCTTGAGTGGTTTTTCATAAAGCTGTCGGCAGACACAATTTCTCTCAGGGATACTGTCTCGCGCAGCCTGTTCGGAACTTCAATGCCTATGGCTGATTTGCCGGAAATAGGAGACACCCTTACTCCGGGAGCCTTAAGCGCAAGCGCAAGGTCGTCTGACAGTGAAACTACCCTGTTTATTTTCACTCCTGGCGCAGGTTCAAACTCATACATTGTCACAATAGGCCCTGCCTGCACTTGTGTTATCTTTCCATCTACATCAAAATCGGAGAGTTTCTGTACAAGCAGAGAAGAGCTTGCCAGAAGTTCATCCTTTGACGGCCTTATCCCTGAATCATATACATTAAGCAGTTCTAAAGAAGGCAGAGTATAGTCTCCTGCCCTGCGCAGCCTTGTATTTACCGGTTTTAATAAAGGCGCCTCCTGTTCAAACTGTCGTGCAGATTCTGTCAGAAAAGGCTCCAGAGATTCTGCGCCTTGAATAATGTTTTCTTCAATCAGCGGCTCAGATACCTGTTCTTCTTCACCTGCCTCATTCTTCCTGCCCCTCAATATAAGTGATACCAAGGACACCGGGCTGAGAAGCACGATGGAAGACAGGAATATTGCCAGCGAAAAAATATACGCTCCGGGTATTGATAAAAGATTTCTTGTTAAATCCGAGATGAACAGTCCTGTTATGCCTCCCGGATTACTCTCAATCTTAAGATTAAACGTGGCTGACATCAGAGACAAAAGTATTGAAGAAGACAGGACAAAAAGCAGTGCGCCTATCAAATGTATCCTGTGGGCTTCTTTTCTGAGGAGTCTCTTAACGCCGTATACGACTATGAACAGCGGTATCGCAAAGGCTGATATTCCTATAATCATCAGCAAAGCATCTGACATATAAGCTCCTACTATGCCGCCGTAGTTCTTTGAAGAAGAGTTAGTAAACGTGAGCAGCGAAGGGTCCCATTTCTTGTGAGTCACAAGGCTCAGCCCGATGTAAATGCCGCCCAAGATTGAGACGATACCGAGGACTTCGTCTTTAACCCTCTTTATCCTTTCAGCCATATCCCTCCGGTGATTATGCCCGCAGGCATAAATCTATAATACACAAAAATATCCGATGTGTGTCCTGAAAAAATATTGTGAAACAACTCCATTAGAATTCCCACCCCCTCTGCCAGTAAAAGGCCAGCACGAGCAAACCGAATCCTATCCGGTAATATGCAAACCCTGAAAAATTATGCCGTGAGACATACCTGAGAAACGACTTGATGACAATCAAAGCTGAAAAGAATGACGTTACAAACCCGATGGCAAAGAGCGGGACATCCGATAACGAAAGGCCGTGTATGTTTGAAAGCAAATCATATCCTGTTGCTGCAACCATGGTAGGAATAGCAAGAAAAAAGGAAAATTCAACGGCAACTTTTCTGTCAAATCCTGCAAGTAGTCCGCCCATAATCGTTGCACCTGAACGTGAAACCCCGGGGACCAGTGACAGGCACTGAGCGATTCCAACTCCTATTGCCTGTTTCAGGGTAATGTTGTCTACATCCTTCACGTGTGACCGGTGGTTCATCCTTTCTATCAGCAGAATCGCAATCCCCCCTGCAATGAGCGCTATTGCAACAGTGATAGGATTAAAGAAATATGCCTTTATGGCCTTATGAGTCAGCAATCCAATGAATGCAGCCGGAAGGAAAGCAATAATTATGTTGAGCGTAAAAGAGCGGGCATCTCTACGGCTTGCAATTCCCCTTATCACAGCAAAAACCTTTTCCCTGTAAAGCCATACAACAGATAGAATCGCTCCAAGCTGAATGAATACATCAAAGACCTTTGCCTTTTCATCGTTAAAACCAATAAGGTCTCCGGCAAGGATTAAATGGCCGGTTGATGAGACAGGGATAAACTCGGTTATGCCCTCCACGACCCCCAGAAAGAGACCCTTTAAAAGAACTATCAAATCCATGCGCGGCTGCTACTTCCTGAACATCGTATGACATCTCACGCATAAGCCGAGAAGCCTGTTAGTCTGTTTCATAACTCTGACCATATGATTTTTCCTTGCTGATTCCATAAGTATCTCCACCTCTTTATGGAACCTGTTATCAAGCCCGATGAACATTTTGAAACGTTCCTGATTTTTGGGAAGGGTTATTTTTTTGCCTCCCTTTACGGTTTTTTCAACCTCTTCCCTTACCTTATGCACTTCCTCAAATGCAGGGCCAATCTTATCAAGCCGGTTCAACACAACCGCATCAATAGTTGTCTTGAATGCCTTATCAAGTGCAATCATCTCTTTCATAATAAGATTTTGCGACACTTCTTTATCAGCGCCCAATGTAATGCTGTTTGAGGACATTGCAAGGGTTAAAACAACAAAAAAAATTATTTTTCTGCTCATAATTATCCCTCCTTCCAAATCTTTTTATACCTCAAAAATTATCGGCACTATCATAGGGCTTTTTTCCATAGTATTTCTGAGATACTTCTTCAACACGCTTCGTATCTTGGCCTTAACCAGAGACGGGTCCAGCATTATCTCCTTGTCCAACACCTTCAGCGTCTCTGACACAAGGCCGCCGATATTATTAATGAGATCAGGAACCGTATCTTCAAAGACAAAGCCTCTTGTGATTATATCCGGCCCTGAGACAAGCTTGCCTGTAAGTTTTTCAACAGCAATCATCACAAGCACAATGCCGTCATATCCAAGCCTTCTCCTGTCGCGAAGAACCATGTCTTCGACATCTCCAACTCCCTTGCCGTCAATGAATATCCTTCCGGAATTCACCCTGCCGTTTTTCGCAGCGCCTGTATCTGCAATCTCAAGCATCTCGCCGTTTTCAAGAATAAATATATTTTCTTTAGGAATGCCCACCTTCTCAGCCAGATTTGAATGATATACCAGATGCCTGTACTCGCCGTGAACTGGTATGAAATATTTGGGTTTCACCAGATTGAGCATGAGCTTGAGTTCTTCTTTTGACGCATGGCCTGAGACGTGTATCTCTGAAACCTTTTCATATATGACGTTTGCGCCTCTCTTGAAGAGATGATTTATAATCCTTCCTATGGAGCGCTCATTCCCGGGAATCATCTTTGCTGAAAGTATCACGGTGTCTCCATGCTTGGCTTTTATATTCTTATGCTCATCAGTGGCAATCCGCGAGAGCACGCTCATGGGTTCGCCCTGACTGCCTGTTGTTATAATAACAACCTCTTTGTCCTCAAGCTTTTTTAAATCCTCAAGCCTGAGCCATGTCTCTCTCGGTATCTGGAGATAGCCGAGGTCAAGCGCAATCTGAGCATTGGAGACAATGCTCCTGCCGCAAAGGATTACTTTTCTTCCGAATTTTACCGCAACGTCAATCGCCTGCTGAATCCTGTGTATGTTTGAGGCAAAAGTAGCAATTATTATTCTTCCCTGCGATGTTGAAAAGATGTCCTCAAATGCGCGCCTTACTTCCTTCTCGGAAAATGTAAATCCGCCTTTTTCAGCATTCGTGCTGTCAGAAAGCATCAATAGAGTGCCTTTTTCTCCGTATTCGGAAAACTTGTGGAAGTCCATCAACTGCCCGTCAACAGGCGTCGGGTCAAGCTTAAAGTCTCCTGTATGCACAATCTTCCCAAGGGGCGTATCTATTCCCAATCCCACACCGTCAACAATGCTGTGGGTAACGCGCACAAATTCTATTGAAAACGCACCGAGGTTCACCACATCCCTCGGCTTGACGGGGATGAGTGTGGCATTTTCAAGAGAATGTTCTTTCAGTTTCTCTTTTACAAGTCCAAGTGTAAGCGGAGTGCCGTAGATCGGGACATCTATCTCTTTTAAAAGAAGGGGAAGCGCTCCTGTGTGGTCTTCATGTCCGTGAGTGATCACAATGCCCTTTATCTTGTCCTTATTTTCGATGAGATAAGAGAAGTCAGGAATGACAAAATCGACGCCGAGCATGTCTTCTTCGGGAAACATCAAACCAGCGTCTATGATAATAAGGTCGTCTCCGTATCCTATCACGGTCATGTTGAGGCCTATCTCCTCAACACCGCCGAGAGGGATAATAGAGAGAGTCTTTCCCATTGCAGAATTATAACAGATTACCAATATTTATAGGGGAGAATGCCGCATCGTCAACAAACAAAAGCAGGGCTATTTTGAGCGACATCGATATTTTGTGATTGTTCCGAACCCTTTGAGCGGCATCAGAGAAATTTTTGGCAACAAATCTCGGCGAAGTGGAAGATAAGCAATTTCAACTGTTTGAGTTCCGAAAGCCTTCGGAACGAGTTTTGAAATTGCCTGTAATGAGCCATAGATTTGTCAAAAAGTCTCTGCAGAAAGCGAAAAGTGGTTCGGGACATCCCGAATGACTTACCCTTTAATAACTCCCATCGGCCTTAACCTCGCAACCCTTTTTGATATCCCCGCTCTGTGAACAACATCAACAACATCCGAAACATCCTTATACGCCTCTGACATCTCCTCGGCAAGCGTCTCTCTTCCTGCAGAACGGACTATTATGCCCCTGTCTTCCATTTCCCGCCAGATAGCGCGTCCCCTTGCCTTCCTTATCGCCTGATGCCTTGACATCACCCTTCCAGCGCCGTGGCATGTAGAACCGAATGTTTCATTCATCGCCTTTTCCGTCCCGATAAGAACAAAGGACGCCCTTCCCATGTCGCCGGGTATCAAGACAGGCTGGCCTGTCTGTTTATAAGCGTCAGGCAAATCTGGATGTCCCGGAGGAAATGCGCGCGTTGCTCCTTTTCTGTGAACCACCAGTTTTTTCTTTCTGCCATTAACGATGTGTTCTTCCACTTTTGCGATGTTATGCGCAACGTCATATACCAGACTCATTCCGAGTTCCCTTGGCGATGTCCCGAAAAATTCCATAAACGCCTCTCTTGTCCAGTGCATTATGCACTGTCTGTTCGCCCACGCATAATTTGCGGCAGCCCTCATAGCTGCAAGATAGTCCTGAGCCTCAGGGCTTTTATACGGAGCGCACGCGAGTTCTCTGTCTGGAAGTTCAATTTTGTATTTACTGACAGCCCTCTCCATTACCTCAAGAAAATCCGTGCACACCTGATGCCCAAACCCGCGCGAGCCTGTATGTATCATCACAGTAACCTGTCCTTCAAAAAGGCCGATTGCATTGGCGGATTTTTCATCGTATATCTCGTCAACATACTGTATCTCAAGGAAATGATTTCCTGAACCGAGAGTCCCCTGTTGCGCCCTTCCTCTTTCATATGCCTTCTTGCTTATGAGGTCAGGGTCTGCGCCGTCAATGCATCCTCCTGATTCAATCCTTTCAAGGTCTGACATCTCTCCGTATCCTTCTTCCACTGCCCAACGCGCTCCGTTAAGCATCAATCTTCTTTCGCTGTCAGGCGTGAGCCGGATCTTTCCTTTTGAACCCACGCCTGAAGGGATTTCATTATATAAAACGCTGACAAGGTCTTTGAGTTTCGGAACAATATCAATTTTCTTCAGATTGGTCATTAAAAGGCGCACGCCGCAGTTTATGTCATAGCCCACGCCTCCGGGCGAGACTATTCCTTCATCCAGATCAAAAGCGGCAACTCCGCCGATGGCAAATCCATAACCGGTATGGACATCAGGCATTGCCATTGACGCGTTTACAATACCCGGCAGTGTTGCCACATTTGCGACCTGATCAATAGAATGGGATTCGAGGTCTTTTTCAAGGATTTCGTCAACGTAAATAATTCCCTTGACTCTCATTCCGGGCTTATAATCAGCAGGGACTTCTATTTTTGTGTCATCAATCCTTTTAAGTTTTTCAGGAAGCATTTTTACCTCTTGTCGTCATTGCGAGCGTAGCGTGGCAATCTCTCTTTGAGATTGCTTCGTCGTTCCTCTCCTCGCAATGACACATATACAATTATTTACATTCTGTCATATATCAAAAATAATATCAGCCTGCCATATATCTTTTACCTTCTCTACTTTTAGTCTATGATATGTCGCAGCCTTTATCAATAATTTTCTCTCGTGCCTTTCAGTATCAAATTCCTCACCTGAAATAGTTGCCTTAAGTGTGCAGATGCCCCCCCCACCCATCACTCCCCCTCGAGGGGGGAGGGTTAGGGAGGGGGTGATTCCCGTAATTACAATTTTCTTACCTATAAATCCATATGTGTCAAATTGAAATACAAGTTCATTCAACCACGAAACAAGAAGCCCTTCAAGGGAATTGCTCTCAATTGAAACGTTGATACTCTTTTCCGGTTCAATGCCCTCAAGGGCTGTTATCAGGCTGTACATGCCGATAGCCGCGTTTGCAAATAGCTCCTCAAGGCTTTTCCCGAAAGCCTTAATCCCTACATCGCCTGATATGTCTATTATCTCAAATTGATTCATAGCACATCCGAGAGCCTTGCAAATTCCTTAATGCTTAAAGTGCCGGGCCTTCTCTGCGGATCAATGCCTGCCATGACAATTTTATCTTTAATATTCTCAGATAAAACTTTAAGCGAATTCGCAAGAGTCTTTCTCCTCTGTGTAAAAGCGGTCTTGACCACCCTGAAGAAAAACTTTTCATTTTCAACCTCAACCGGAGGCGATTTTCTTATTTTTAGATGAACGACGGCAGAATCAACCTTCGGCACAGGCCTGAACGCACCTTTAGGAATTATAAACTTTAATTCAGGCACAGCATAATACTGAATCATGATAGAGAGAACGCCGTAGTCTTTAGTGTCAGGCTTTGCAGCAATCCTCGCAGCCACCTCTTTCTGAACGGTAAGCGTCATGGATATGAGATTCCCTCTGCTTTCAAAGAGCCTGAATATTATCGGAGTAGTAATGTAATAGGGAATATTTGAAACTACCTTGAATTCTGGAAGGCATTCATAGGGATATCTGAGCGCATTTCCGCAGTCAAGCGCAACATTTTTAAATCCGGCAAACTTGGTTTTGAGTTTCTCGCATAGTTCCCTGTCCAGTTCTATTGCTATAACCTTTTTTGCCTGCTCTGCAAGCAGCGCTGTAAGACTGCCGTGGCCGGGACCTATCTCAACAATAGTATCTTCGGATGATATTCCCGCCGCCTCCACAATTCTTCTGAGTATGGAGGGGTCATAAAGAAAATTCTGACCGAGATGTTTTTTGGGTCTCACGATTTAATTATACCAGAAGGAATCCCGAGTCTTATCTCACATGTATTCCGTAGATGCTGTATATGAAATGTCCTCTGACGGTGAGTTTCTCTTCTTTCCAGTCCTCAGGCAGAGGCCAGTAAGGAGCTGCATCTTTAAGCGCCTTCATAGCTGCTTCATCAAGGCTTCTGTACCCTGATGTCCTGACAAGCTCCACCTTGCTTAGACTCCCGTTCTTTTTAATAGTGAATGTCAGATAGAGGTCTCCGTAAATCCCCCTCGTTGCCGCATCATAAGGATACTGCCATATGCCTTCAATCTTATCTTTTAGCCGCATCATATAGCCGTCATATTTGAATCCCTTAACATCAAATGTGATACTGCTCCTTTCCTGTTGCACTTCTGTTTTCTTTGCGATTTCCAGTGCTGCCTCTTTAGCGCTTTGTCCCGGAGAAAAAACCTTCCCTTTCGGCGTGATGCTGCCTATGGTTTCTCTCTTAATCGGAAACGATCCTCCTCCTATGCCTGGCGGTATGCCTGACTGCGAACTTTTCAAATCTTCTGTCCCAGTGCTCATTAAGCCTGACGGAGCCGTTACATGTGAAGGGGCTTCCCGGCTATCAGCGCTCTGCGGGCTTTTTGAACCGGCAGGTGGAGCAGAAGGAATAGAAGGCTTTGTTGAGGATCGCGGCAAGGATGCGGTCTTTGCCGACACAGGCGGCAGTATGACTTTCGGACTTTTATGCGTTGTGTCCCCGCTTTCCAGCCCAACATCCTCTGCAGTAACAAGCCTCGCAAAGAACGGCTCGGCCTTTTGCTCTTTAGCAACAGGAGATATAAAGAGGAGCGACATTGCAAGCAGGTGAATTATCAGAGAATACGATATGAATCTTTTCTGTATCAATTTAAAACTTTTCTGAAAAAGTTTGCAAAAGAGATTAGCTTCCCTCCAGCAGAAGACTTTTCAAGCCAGAGCTTCATTGTAGCTGCCTGAATCTCCTGTCTTCTGTAGAGAGAAACAAACTTCTCGGCAGAATTGTCATCCCTCAGAAAATAATCGCCGAGCTTTTTCATGAGCATGAACCTGCTGTTAAACCTCTTACGCCACAGCTTCTTATAATCAGAGGGTTTTTCCGCTATTATTGCCATCGCTGCAAACTCCCCAGCCTTCATTGCATAGTATATACCCTCATATGTCAGCGGCATTACCTGCCCTGCCGCATCGCCTATAAAGAGTATATTATCTTTATTATATAACTCTCCGCTCCATAATGGCACCTTGTACATCCTTGTCACTGAGCTGTCAGCATTCAACCCCCTTCTTCCGGCGAATGCCTTGAGCATGCCTTTCAACCCTCCGGTATCAGAACTGCCGGTGCCTGCTGATATACCTTCTGCCTCAGGAAATATCCATGAATATGACTTGCGGGCATGTGATTCGCCAAACCAGAACTCACACGTATCGCCATCGTCTTTTTTTATCTTCGTGGTGAGCGTATATATGGCAGAAGGCAGTTTTAACCCGAGCGCAAGCCTTACCCTTGAGTTCACGCCGTCAGCGGCTATAAGGTAGTCGGTTCTTATTCGCTCTTCTTTGCCGTTAATATTTACCAGTACAGTTATCTGTTTCCCCGTCTCCTCAAAATGCCTGAACTCGGCCTCAAGTAGCTGCGCTCCCTTAACTTTTGCGCTCTGTCTCAATAGCGAATCAAACTCGCCCCTTTTAACTATGGCAATAAAACCACCCTCAAGCCTGATATCAACAGTATTATTCAGAGGAGATACCAGTTTTATATCTTTGACATCTTTTTTGATTGCATTCGAAGGTATGCCTAATTCCGCAAAGGCAGCATTCGGGACCCCGCCGCCGCAGGGCTTGACAAAAGAAAAATCCCTTTCAATGAGGATTGTGTCTATTCCTTGCTTTGCAAGAAAGCGTGCTGCTGTTGAGCCGGCAGGCCCCCCGCCTATGACAAGAACTTTAGCCCTAAGCATGGTGAAACAGTACGGTTAGAGACTGTTGTCGTGCCATTTTGAGCGACATCAGAGAATTTTTGGCAACAAATCTTGGCGAAGTGGAAGATAAGCAATTTCAACTGTTTGAGCGCAAGCGAGTTTTGAAATTGCCTGTAACAAGCCTTAGATTTGTCAAAAATTCCCTGCAAAAAGCGAAAAGGGTGCGGCAATAGTCTCATACACAATTTGAGATACATTATCCTCAGAATCCCGGCGGGAAGGGGAAGTGAATCCTTGCCCTTTTTATCACCGAAGAGCCGCCGTGAAAGTATGCGGCTATCTTAAAAAAGAATTCTCCTACAGAGCCTGATATTGTGCCATCACTGTTCTCACCCCAGTTAAGGGTCTTTTCATTGTTGTTTATGGCAATTATCAGGTATATCTGTCCCTCCTTCATCTCCTTAATATCTTCATCGCTCGGTATAGGCAGGCCCTTTGACTCCCCGAACTGGGTATGAGAATGAAAATCGCCTATTATCTGAAGCCTGTCAAATTTCTCTAATATAGGCTCTATCTTCTTATGATTCTTGTGCTGGAAGATAACCCCTTTATGTTTTCTTCTTGCCGTCTGAAAACTGAATGCATGTTCAATTATAAATCTGCCCTCAGGTTTATAACCAAGAAGAATACCAAGGCTCTCGCGCTTATATACCTCGGCAGAGCTTAATAAGAGGTCTACAAATGCATTCTCGGATAAATAGACTCTCATTTCTTGACCTCGTGATCAGGCAATCTTACGCTGAGCACAGGGCACGGTGCGTCTCTTACCACCTTTTCTGCGGTGCTTCCGAAAATAACCCTGTCAATGCCTTTCCTCCCATGCGTGCCTATAATTATAATGTCCGCCTTATTCTCTCTGGCGAATTTTAAAATCTCCTCATACGGTCTCCCCTTTACAACAATCCGTCCAATGTCCTTTATCCCTCTGAGTTCTTCAACACCATACCTGTCCATCTCTTTTGCCGCATTTTTCTCAATATCCCTGTACAACTCGTCCAACGACACGTGAGGCACATACCACCCTGTTGCCTCAACTATGTCCTGAATAACATGAAGCAGGTAAAGTTTTGCGCCATAATGCTTTGTCATATCAGCAGCATAAGGCAGGGCATTGTCAGAGCCCGCTGAAAAGTCCGTAGGGAAAAGAATCTTCTTGACATTCATATCACGCCTCCCTTAAATATTTAGCTGCATCCTCGGGGGATGTTGTTATCACATAGAAACCCGAACCCCATTCAAAACCGCTCACTCTCGTAAGTCTCGGCATTACCTCTATATGCCAGTGGAAATCTTCTCCGAGCGTATGCCAGTGGTCACGCCTCGGTATCATGTTCGGCGCTGTGTGTATAACATAATTATACGGTGGATTTTTCAGTATAGCGCCGAGTTTTTTGAGCATAGCTGACAGCATCAAAGCAAGGTCTTCTATCTCCTCAGAGTTTATCTCCTGAAACGCGCAGGAATGCCTTTTAGGAATTATACGGAATTCAAATGAAGATCTCTGGGCGTAAGGGCAAAAGGCAATAAATTTTTTCGTCTCGAAGATTACTCTCTGGCCATACCGCAATTCTTCCCTTATTATATCGCAGAAGATGCACCGTTCTTTATAAGAATAATACTGCTTTGCGCCGTCAAGCTCTTCTTTGATGCGTCTTGGGATAATCGGCGTTGCGATAAGCTGTGAATGGGGATGAGAATAAACAGCGCCTGCTTCCCTGCCTGAATTTTTATATATCAATATATATCTCAGCCTTAAATCTTTCTCAAGGTCGGCAATCCTTTCTTTATAAAGTGAAACTACCCTTATCATCCGTTCAAATTCGGTTGATTTATTATGCTCAGGCGTCTCTATGATAATCTCATTTGCGCCTATGCTGTTCATTCTGTCGTACATGCCGACACCCCGCCTGCCGAGGTCGCCTTCCACATGCAGTATCGGTTTAAAACTCGGGATTACCCTTGCCAGCCACCCCGGTTCATTGGGATTTGAGCCGTTTCCCCTTATTGCAGTTATTTCCGGAGGGGTTTCTTTTTCTCTTCCTGAACACAGAATGCATTCGGATTCTTTTGCCTCCTCTTCCTGCAGATGATATTCCCCGGGCGGCATCGAATCCGACATAACAGCAATCCATCTGTTCATCAAGGGGTCTTTTCTCAGTTCATGCATTATGCATTCCTCCTGTCAGACTGGCTATAGATAAATCTTAGTCCTTTTAAGACAAGCGCAGGCTCAATATGGTCCACCTTCCTGAGAAACGGCAAAATAAATTCAGCATTGCCGCCTGTTACAACTATTTTAAAACTTTCCCCTTCAAGCTTTTCTGTCTCTGCCATAATCTTCTCTACCGCCCCTGCCGTTCCATACACTATGCCTGAACGAATGCACTCTGCCGTATCCTTTCCCAATGGAGACACAGGCTTAGAAACTGTGACATCAGGCAGTTGTGCTGTATTGCTGAAAAGAGAATCACGCATAATATCCACGCCAGGCATAATTGCGCCTCCCTTATATTTATTTCCGCTTCCTATAAAATTAAGAGTAGTCGCTGTGCCAAAATCAATTACTGCAACAGGAGCGCCGAATGATTCACATGCGCCAGCTGCTGCCGCAATCCTGTCTGTTCCGAGTTTTTCAGGCTCGTTTATCTGAAATTCGATCCCTGTCTTCATCTTATGAGTTAATACCACAGGCTCTTTTTTGCTCAGAGCGCTGCATGCCTTTTTAACTGCATTTGTATGCCCCGGCACTACAGAAGATATTATAACCCCTTCAGGCATTTTGTCTATATTCTTTTCTCTGATATACCTTTCAAACAATGCAGAGTATTCTGTAGATTGAAGCAGCGGATTTGTATCAATTTTTTGAACAAAAAGCTCCCCTTCAATAAAAAACCCTATATCTATTGAAGAGTTGCCAATATCTATGGCTATCAGGTTCATTTCAACTGCACCTCAAAAGAGCTATATTATACACTGAATTTTAAATATTCTGCATCTTTCGCATTAAATCATCTAAAATGTAACCGGGAAGGTACTGGTTAAATCATCTAAAAT
>JASEHP010000259.1 GCA_030018605.1 Thermodesulfovibrionales bacterium | reverse complement strand
ACATAGTATTAGAGCTGGCTAAAAAACTCGGCATAAAAACAAAAGAGGGCAAGTTTAAGAAAGAAGACATATACAGGGCATCAGAAGTTTTCATCACTAATACAACGATGGAGATTATGCCTGTTTGCAGGGTTGATTCAGTCAGCTATCAGGCAGGGGCTATCACTAAACTGCTTCATGAGGCATACAAAGAAAACGTCAAGGCGTATTTATCAAAGCCAGCCTGAAACAAAAGGGTTTGCGATTCTATCGCAAACCCTTGATTTTAAGTGAGCCGTGGAGGATTCGAACCTCCGACCCGCTGATTAAGAGTAGTTTTACAGGGGACTTTGCAAGTGCTTGAAAATACCGGATAACCCCTCTCAAATCAACGGCTTTAGGCTCTTTTTTGTTTTGATATATTACCACAACTCTTTCCTTTCACAATGCTCACCCACCCGCCTTTCGCAGCCGGGTTACCATAGCCCCCTGTAGCTCAGTCATTTCGCTTGCAACCTGTCATGCCCCTTGCATTCAGCGCCTTCATGATCCTTCCCGCCTCGGTCTCCTCGGCGACTTGCCGGGGCGAGCGGGTCAGCCGTGGTTGATGATGCTTGTCCTTCGTTTGCAGGGGATACAAACTTCCGCAATACACAACTAATTCCTCCTGAAAAAGTTACGATACATATGCGACGTTAAGGAGTAATGGATCATTATGC
>JASEHP010000258.1 GCA_030018605.1 Thermodesulfovibrionales bacterium | reverse complement strand
GCCTCATCAAGCATCCCTTTTTTCCTGTATTCTTCAGCAAGAGGGACAAAAAGCTTTGAGTTGGGATCCTTCTTCACTTTCTCTTTTAATTTTTCAATATCTTCGAGTCCCATTTTCTTATAAAAAAGCTTAACAGAACATCTGAAAAAGTTCAAGCTCATGTATAAGTTCCATACAAATGCGACATACCCCCTTTTTGGATAAGGTAGTCTATTGGAGTCATCTTACCAAGAGACTTGTGAATTCTCTTGGTATTGTAGAAGACCAGATATTCTGCCAGGTGGAGATGAAACAGTGGTTTGTCATGAATTATGTCCAAGTGGTTGTTAATGAACTCTTCTTGAAGCGTTCTGTTGTAGCGCTCAATGATGCTGTTGATTTTGGGACAGCGGGGATAACTAAACAGATGAGGGATCTGCTGCTTACGTAATGCCGAGTCGAATTCCCCTTGATTCTCAGAACCATTATCATTTTGCCAGTCCTTGATCGGAAGTGGATAGACGGTTGTGAAGCGTTCGTAGAAATCCTTCATATTCCGGCTGTTAAGACGCTTATAGTTAAGCGTAAGGGCAAACTTCAGCTTTGCATCAATGGCATTGTAAAAGTGGCATTGTCAAGTCTTTTCTGTAAAATCTCATCAGGGCTTTATTTTCAAGGGTTTTCATAGCTTCAATTATGCCGCAATCCTCTGAATCCTTGATATGCG
>JASEHP010000257.1 GCA_030018605.1 Thermodesulfovibrionales bacterium | reverse complement strand
TCAACGGCTACGCCCAAGTTCCCACTTCGTGGAAACTTCGCCGACCCGCATCCCGTTAGATGAAATTGATGCCCCCAATCAAGGAGGTAATTTTAAAATGGCAAGATGCTGGACATGCGGAACATCTGTAAGTGGGTGGAGTCATACATGTTCTTCGTGTAAAGGGCTGAGTGAAATTAAGGGCTTGCAGAAGGAGGTAGAATCCTATCACGGAGACATTTCCGAGAGATTAGATTATCTGGCAGAAGTTCAACAGGAGGGCTTCAACGCTTTAAGGGATACCCTTTCAGCAGGACTATCAGAAATAGCTTCGGCTATCGAATGGGGATTTGGAGAACTCAGTTGGCAACTTCAACAGCAGACAGATGTTCTAAGAAGTATAGACCATACACTTAAAACTCCAAGTGAAACTAAAGCTAATGAGTGGCGTCTTCATGCTGAAGAATTAAGGCGTAGGGGAGTATTAGAAGAATCTGAAGAATTCTTTTTAAAAGCTCTCAATGAGTATCGTTTAGAGTATAGAATTTATGTTGGTCTTGCCGAAACCTATCTCCAGATGAACAGATTTGACAAAGCAAAGGTCTTTTTAGAGAAAAGCCTTCCTCATGCTCCAAAGAAAGAAATTGATTATAAAAGTTACTCTTATCGGCTGATTGGCCACATGATAGAGTAACATCAATTCTGTAAATATGAATTAGGGTATAATTCTCAAGGGAA
>JASEHP010000256.1 GCA_030018605.1 Thermodesulfovibrionales bacterium | reverse complement strand
ACCCTTGAGAATAAAGCCCTGATGAGATTTTACAGAAAAGACTTGACAATGCCGGGGCATCTTCTACTGCTGTTTTCCAGAGGATATCAAGATTGATGTCAAAATAAGCATGAATAAGGCGGTTTCTCATGCTGATTATCTTAGCCCAAGGTATTTGATGTAATTCATCGCGGCATTCTTTGGACAGTTTTATAGCGGCTTCTCCTATTATCTCTACCGCTTTTTCAAGAGCAAATATCTTCTGTTGGTCGTTGTCAAGGGATGCCCGGTCTTTGCCTTTGATGAATGAAACTGCTGCCTTTGCAGCATCAAGCATGTGCCTGAGGCGTATAATATCATCCCTCTGCATATTGCACTTCTGCAGAAGCTACAACTTCCTGTCTGAAATAACGGCTCAGATCCTGTGGAGTTCTTAAATCAACCTTTCTTCCGATGATTTCTGACAATTCGATTTCCATACCGGCGAGCGTTATAAGTCCTGGGATATGATCCGGGTCGAATTCAACAAGAAGATCAATATCACTGTCAGATCTCAATTCACCACGAAGGACAGAGCCGAAAAGAGATAACTTGCTGATATGGTTTCTCTTGCAGAATTCTGCAATCTTATCATGGGGAATTTCTATGTGTGCCGCTGTCGCTTTCATGGTTTATAAATAACATATTGTGGCGATATTTACAATAGGGTGTATAAGTTCCATACAAATGCGACATACCTCCTTTTTTGATGAGATAGTCA
>JASEHP010000255.1 GCA_030018605.1 Thermodesulfovibrionales bacterium | reverse complement strand
GCAAAAATGCCAATCTGGTTTTTGACATTCCTGTTTACGGAAGAATAGGAGACAGCTATATCGGCGTGGGGCCTGACAAGGCATTTATCGTTGACATAGGAGATGTTTCAAAGGCAGGAGATTTTGTAATGATAGCAAGGTCAAATCAGGCGTCAACACCGGCATTGAAGGTTGCCAAAGAAGAAGGCGCTCTGCCGCAGGAAATATACGAAGTCGGCCCTGTAACAGGGTATGCGTAAGCTATATCTATCCTAACAGGCAAGGCTGGCTTTCGCTTTCTGCAGATATTTTTCTGTCGTTCTACATCTCATTACGCTACATCCGCAAAACTCACTGCGTTCAAACAGTTGCGGATGTCGCGCTCTATTTGCCAAGAACGTCAACGAAAAATCTCTGATGCCGCTCAAACCAATCCTATGTATGCATGCCTGTCAGTATAAATGTTTTAGGAGGCTGGGACTGGATTAAGGCAAGATTCACGGGTCTGTCAGGATAGGGGCTGAAGTCTCTGAGCGGATAGCCCCGCGTGAGCAATTTGTAATTTCATATCTATCGTATTAACACTTGCGATCTTACCAAGGTAGTTTAATATTGCCGAAAGACAGATACAGCCTCCTTTCATAGAAAGCGAAAAGCAATCCTATGTACCAATACCAGTAGCTTAAAAAAATATCGCTATCTGTTATGGATCGTGTCAAATCATTTAACATGGTAACCGAAGCTTCTTCTGTTGAATCATGAA
>JASEHP010000254.1 GCA_030018605.1 Thermodesulfovibrionales bacterium | reverse complement strand
GTGGGACTAACTTTAAACTCAAAATAGTTGTTCCGAAAATGTCGAGCAGGACATTGCCACCTGAGGCTGTTGAATCCCGATTGGGGAAGGCACTGCGGCAAATGGCTGTGGTTTTTCCTGAGAGGGTTGTGATTTTTCCGGCACCGGCTCTTTCGGCCTTTCTATAATTTCTTCCTTTCTTTCTTCTATCCCCTGCAGCGCTTCAATCTTCTCCATAAGAAGATCTTCTATGTGGTGTTCTTCTATATAGTCATCAGCTCCATACAGGGAATTGGGCTCTCTCCTGTATCTGGTCCTGTCGTAGATTGAACAAATCAGAATGATTTTTATATCTTCTCAGGCCGTTCCTTCAGCCTTTTGCACAACTCAAAGCCGTATATCTTGGGAAGCGCAACATCCAGAAGAGCAAGAAACGGCAGTTCCTTGATAGCTTTTATCATCGTGTCTATTCCATCCTGAGATGTAATAACCGTATATCCCCTCTGTATAAGAAAACTGCTTATCTTCTCAACAACCGCGGGGTCTTCATGCGCAACAATCACCTTGCCTTCAAGAGGTTTTATCTGGACAGCAGGTTTTTTTACGAGGAGAACTGCGCTGCATTTCGGACATTTAAAGCGTACGCCTTCAGGCGTGAGTTTTTCATCCGCGATTTTAAGCTTTATCTTGCACTTGGGACAACCTACAATCACTCTTTGAACCTCCTACTAAGAATTTGTGTTATAAGATTTATATAAACGGGTTTTACCCGTTA
>JASEHP010000253.1 GCA_030018605.1 Thermodesulfovibrionales bacterium | reverse complement strand
TTAGATGATTTAACCAGTACCTTCTCGGTTACATTTTAGATGATTTAATGCGATCATCGGCTCTGCAAACGACCCTTTAAAGATAAAAGGGATAAAATCAGCAACAGGGGCATTCAAAAAAATCGCAGAAAATAACTATCCCTTTGTTTCGAGGGGTGACAGATCGGGCACCTACACAAAAGAATTATCCTTATGGAAAAAGACAGGGATAGAGCCAAAAGGACAGAAGTGGTATCTTGAGGTTGGACAGGGCATGGAAAAGACACAGAGGATTGCAGATGAAAAGCGCGCATACACGCTTACGGACAGAGGCACATGGCTTGCGACAAAAGATAAGGATAAGCTTGAAATGGTGATAGTTCTTGAAGGCGATCCCGTATTGTTTAATCAGTACGGCGTCATGGCGGTAAACCCGCAAAAGCATAAACATGTAAAATACAAAGAGGCAACAGAGTTGATAAACTGGATTATATCAAAGGAAGGACAGCATACTATTGCGTCAGTCAGGGATAAACACGGCAATCAGTTGTTTATTCCCAATGCAAAGTAAAATATGTATTCAATAATAGAGGGGTTTAAAAGGGCGTTTTTACTTATATTTAACCTTGATGCTGAATTAATAAGCATAATATTCTTATCGCTCATGGTATCGGGAACAGCGCTTCTAATCGTATCTATCATAGGTTTACCCTTATCCGCTCTCATGAGCTTAAAGAAAGGTAATTATAAACGATTTGGCACCGTATTACATAGATTTTGAACCAATATAGC
>JASEHP010000252.1 GCA_030018605.1 Thermodesulfovibrionales bacterium | reverse complement strand
TTCTCATAATGTTAAATTCCAAATTAAGGAGAATTCTTTATAGTTGACTCCTTAATAATGGGGGTTAGGATTTAGGGTTTTGCGATTAGTAAAAACTTTTTGCCAACCCCTGATCCCCAATCCCTAATCCCTGAATTTATACATAACCAAACCGGTTAAAAGCTTCGGATAAAAATACGTGGATTTCGGCGGCATGCGTTCGCCTGAAAGGGCTACTATCTCAACGTCCTCAACTCCAGTAGGATTCAGGAAAAATGCAGCGTCATAAATTCCTTTTCTTACCATATCCCTTGTCTGCGCCGTATCCATCTCGTATGCCACCTCAGAAATATTCAGCAGTTTCTTTAATATTACTTCATGTAGTATGGTAACATCAAGTCCTTTTAATGCAGGGCTTATGTTTTCAAGCCCTGTGCCTTTATGTCTGAGCAGATACATCTTATCGCTGCCGCTCCGGCTGAAACCGATAGCATGTTCATGTTGGGATAAAACCTTTGTAATATTTTTATTTTCGGCAAGATTTTCTATGATAAAATGCTCTGAGAGTACAGCCAGAGAATCTTCAGGGATATTTTTAACAAGCCTGTGCGCAGGAAGTATTGTCAGCCCTTCATCAGACATATTGGCAAGGAACATAAGAACGTAGTCCCAAGGTTTCGGTGAATGGGTGAATGGGTGAATGGGTGAATCGCCAGCGGTCGCAGCGTCCATTTCTTTTTTAAACTCAAGTGCTGTTTCATATCTGTGATGGCCGTCAGCTATAAATACCGGTTTCCCTTTCAGGTCATTCCGG
>JASEHP010000251.1 GCA_030018605.1 Thermodesulfovibrionales bacterium | reverse complement strand
TTTAGATGATTTAACCAGTACCTTCCCGGTTACATTTTAGATGATTTAATGCGATAATTTGACCGCAAATAATCACTTGGAGTAGTATTAATATCACGCGGGTCGCGGACCCGGCTCTACGAGACGAAAAGAAAAAATGTTTCCATATAAAGATGATAATCCGACACAAACGTTCCCGTTCGTTACAATCGGGATAATCGCAATTAACATCCTTGCCTATTTATGGGAAATCCTCTCGCCTGCAGGCGAAAAATATATCATCTATAACTACGGCGCAATTCCTTCAGGACTGCTGTCTTTAGAAAAGACTCAGGCTCTGCATCCGATAGCTACTGTTTTTTCATCCATGTTTCTGCACGGAGGCATGCTGCACATCGCTGGCAATATGCTTTATCTCTGGATATTCGGCAATAATATTGAAGACAGGCTGGGCCACTTCAGGTTTTTTATCTTTTATCTTGTAAGCGGAATTATAGCCTCATATGCACATGCCCTATCATCGCCATCTTCAACTGTGCCGATGATAGGCGCAAGCGGCGCGGTTGCAGGCATTCTCGGCGCCTATATACTTTTATTCCCTCATGCGCGTGTGCATACCCTGATATTTTTCGGATTTTTTGTTCAGGTCGTAAAAATTCCTGCCGTGATAGCTATTGGATTTTGGGCTATTATACAGCTTGTCAATGGAATCATCAGCCAAAGCCCTTTGCCGCAAGGCGGAGTCGCATGGTTTGCCCATATCGGCGGATTCCTTACAGGGCTTTTGACGATTAAGATATGGCTGCCTAAAAGGAGTCAACTATAAAGAATTCTCCTTAATTTGGAATTTAACATTATGAG
>JASEHP010000250.1 GCA_030018605.1 Thermodesulfovibrionales bacterium | reverse complement strand
GGAATAGGACATTTCTACTTTGGTAAAACCGGACATTTCTATTTTGGTATTACACGACATGGTTTTTTCTTCGTCAAATCAGGACAATGACAAGCTCGGTGAAATCCTTCTTAAGGAAGGTAAGATAAATCTTGAACAGCATAAGCAGTCTGTTGAACTCCTGAAAGAAACTGGCAGGAAGCAGGGCACTGTACTCGTCAGGCTCGGCTATCTCAAGCCTCAGGATCTCGTCTGGGCAGTAAGACATCAGGTTGAAGAGATAATATTGAGTCTCTTTAGCCTTGAAGGCAGCAGTTCTGAATTTGAATTTAAAGAAGAGCCGCTCTCCTCTGATGAGGTGATTACTCTTAAATTAAGCGCAGCCAATCTTATTCACCGCGGAATAAAAAAGATTACTAATCCTCAGAAGATATTCAACCTCTTATGCGTGCCTATGGATGCGGTTCTCTGTTTATCGTCAGACCCTATGAATTTGTTTCAGGATATTGAGTTGACGATGGACGATAAAAAGATATTGTCTTTTGTTGACGGCAGGACTATGGTAAAGGACATTCTTTCTTTATCTTCATTGGATGAATCTGAGACCCTGAAGGCGCTTTATGCCCTCCTCAGCGTGAGGCTTATAGAGGTAAAAGAAGAGGATGGAGCAAACGGAGGGCTTTCGGCTGCTGATGTTATGGAAGAGCGTGAGATTAAAATAGATGAGGAATTTGTGGGCAAGGTAGAAAATATATACAGCAAGCACGAGCAAATGGGTTATTACGGAATTCTGGGAATAAAACAATGGGCGCCGCTTGACGATATAAAGAAGGCATATTATAAAGCAGCCAAAGAGTTTCATCCCGACAGGCATTTTTATATTAATTCTGGCACAGTAAAGGAAAAATTGAATGCAATCTTTTCTTATATAACAACAGCCTATGCGGCCCTTTCAAATTCGCAGAAGAGAAAAGAATACGATAACCGTTTAACACATAAAACAACGGCTGTTCCTGACAAGGAGGAGAGCGCAAGGTCAAGATTTGAGGAAGGCAAAGTGGAATTCGGCATTGTCAAGTCTTTTCTGTAAAATCTCATCAGGGCTTTATTCTCAAG
>JASEHP010000024.1 GCA_030018605.1 Thermodesulfovibrionales bacterium | reverse complement strand
CGCTATATTGGTTCAAAATCTATGTAATACGGTGCCAAATCGTTTATAATTACCTTAATTTTAAATTTCTTATCTTTCTCCCCATTTAAGCTTGGTTCTTAATATCTGAAAGTAATCCCTCTCAAACGGGATAATAAGCCTTGTCTTGAAAGGCGACCTTTTTATCTCCACAACGTCATCCTTCCTGAGAGAAAATCCGACCTGGCCGTCAAGCGTTAGAAATACGTCCTCGCTTGCAGATTTAAGTATTATTTCTATAAGCGCATCATCCGGAAGCACAGTAGGCCTGTTTGTCAGCGTATGGGGACAGATAGGCGTAAGGATGATGCAGTCAAGCGTAGGGTAAAGCACAGGGCCGCCTGCTGATAATGAGTATGCGGTTGAACCTGTCGGAGTTGATACTATAAGCCCGTCTGCCCTAAAGATAGTTACATAGGCCTTGTTAATATATGTTTCAAGGTCTATAATCCTTGCGAGGGCGCCTTTATTTATAACTACATCATTCAGCACAGTATATTCAGCAATCTTTTCCCCATGCCTGTGTATATGCGCGGTGAGCATCAGCCTGTCTTCCACTGCATATTCGCCTGAGAGCGTCTTGCTCATTGCATCAGAGAGTTCTTCTTTACGAACCTCTGTGATGAAACCAAGCCCTCCGAGATTGACCCCAAGGATGGGAACTCCTCTTTCACAGACAAGCCTTGCAACATTGAGCATGGTCCCGTCGCCGCCGAGAACGACAATCATATCAACAAGGGAAGGCATCTGAGAGCGTGGATAGCCCTTCATCTTAAGCGAAGCGGCTGTTTCCGTATCCAGAAAAACCTCAAGCCCTTTATTGTTCAGCCACGGCAGGAAATCTTTCAGTATCTCTACCGGTTCAGGCCTTCCGGCCTTAGATACTATTCCAATCTTTTTCATCTATTCCCTCAATCGTAATATCCCTTGCTTCTTTATCTATAATAGCAAATTCTACCTTTATAAACTCATCCTGAATTTCTCCGAGGCGTTCAGCCCATTCAATAACGGTAATGCCGTCGCTGTAAATATAATCCCATATTCCTGTTTCATCAATATCAGCGTCTTTTTCAAGCCTGTAAAGGTCTATATGATAGAGCGGGATTTCGCTGTCATATTCCGCAATTATCGTAAAACTTGCGCTTGTAATATCCCTGTCTGAAAAGCCCAGCGCCTGCGCAATACCTTTAACAAATGTTGTCTTGCCTGCGCCAATCTCGCCATAGAGGCAGACAACACTATGAGGCTTCAGCGAATTCCCGAGCCTGAAGCCTATCATCTGCGTCTCTTCCGAACTTCTGCTTAAAAATTTTATAGCCATATTCATTCCTTGTTATCATGCATCCTGCATCTGATTGTTCTAAAGAATCCCTATAAACCCGCTTTGTCTTCCGGTTGTGCCTTTTGCATACCTGTATGAATAAAATTTGTCAGGGTTACAAAACGTGCATTCATCAGACAGCCATATATTTTTTTCATGAATCCCGGCGGATAACGCCTGATACTTGTTGGCTGCCGCAAGATCCAGACAATACTGCCCGCCCCTGTTGATGTGATATTCGCCGCTGCCCGTTGCCTTTTCAACTGATTCAAGGACATCATACCCTACATTATAGCAGCACCATCTTATGCTCGGGCCTATGGCTATCTTAATGTCAACAGGGAAAGAACTGAACCTCTCTTGCATTGCTTCAATTGTCTTCTTAAGTATCGCCTCTGCTGTTCCTTTCCATCCCGCATGAATAACCCCGATTACATTTTTCTTCGCATCATGCAGAAGCACAGGCACACAGTCTGCAATCTGAATTCCAAGCAAAATGCCCTTATTGCTGGTTATAACGGCATCCGCAATTCTGGGACTCAAATCTGAATCCAGTACAAGCACTTTGTCTGTATGTTTTTGTATCGGAAGATATATCCTTTGCTTATCAATAGATGCAACTGCGGATATTTCATCAATATCAGCGCCCGGAGACTTACCTGTAAAAAAGGCTATAATGTGCTTTTTAAAAATGTCAGGATATATAAGCGTTTCCATTTATTAGTGCAGCAGCTCAGTAGAGCAGTAGTACAGCAGTCTTTTTTCTGTAGCTCTATTGCGCTTCTGCTCTGCTGCTCTTCTGTCCTCAATCAATATCTGCACTATCATCTATCTTTTTAATAAAGAAAAAGCCTCCGGAAGCGCATCTATGATGTCAGATGCAATCAGCGAATGCTCTCCCTTATTTTTCGCTGCCGCGTCTCCGGCAAGCCCATGCATATAAACTCCAAGAATTGATGCCTCAAGCGGGTTTAATCCCTGTCCCAAAAAACCTGCAACCATCCCTGTCAGAACATCTCCTACGCCTGCGCTTGCCATACCCGGATTCCCTGTCGGATTTATAAAAGCATGACCCTCAGGCTCGGCAATGATTGTCGGCACGCCTTTAAGAACAAGATATGTCCCCGTCTCTTTTGCAAATTCTATTGACGTATTTATCCTGTCCTTTTCTATTTTGGGTTGGAGTTCAGAAGTTAGAGCTTTCACCCCCTCCTTCACCCTCCCCCCTCTCTCCTCGGCGAGTCGCCCGTGGCGACGAGGGGGAGGGATGGGTGGGGGGGCTGACTCCTGAAGCAGTCTCGCCATCTCTCCAATATGCGGCGTAAGAATTATTGGAGCCTTCGCTTTTTTGAGAACCTCTTTATTGCCTTCAAGTGCATTTATAGCATCAGCATCAATAACAGCCGGTGCTGTGGAATTCAGTAAAAGTTTTTTGACAAGTTTTTTAGTGTCATCAGTAACAGAAATTCCGGGGCCTATTGCAAACACATCAGCCTTTTCAAAAAGAAATTGCAGAATCTTTTCCGATGCCTTTGATGAAACCGTCCCGTCTCCTTTATCGGGCAAAGGCAGGGTCATCTCTTCCGTAACCCTTGACTGAAAAACATCCACCAGTGATTCCGGAACTCCTATTGTCACAAGCCCTGCGCCTGCCCTTAGACATGCCTTTGCGCACATGAATGCGGCTCCGGTCTTTCCTCTTGATCCCGCAATAACAAGCACATGCCCATAATTGCCCTTATGCGAATATCTCAGCCTTTCAGGGATTAATAGGGATACATCCCTTTTTTCAATAAGCTCTGTTTTAAGTTTTTCAGCATAAAGCAGTTCCTCGGGAAAACCTATATCTTCAACAAAAAGCCCTCCTGTATATTCAGCGCCAGGATAGAGAAGATGCCCTCTCTTTGGAACTCCGAATGTTATGGTGTAATCAGCCCTCACTGCCTCGCCCATAATCAGTCCTGTATCAGATGAAATGCCCGAAGGGATGTCAACAGAGATTACCGGAGAATCCGAGGCATTGATAAACGCTATAATCTCAGCCGTCTTTCCTATGATATTTTTGCTTAAACCGGTTCCCAAAATTGCATCTATAACTAAAGCTCCGTGCAGGTCTTTTCCCGTGATATAATCCCGGAACTCAATTGCAACGCCTGCTTTCTTTGCCGTTTTATATTGCTTAAGACAATCAGGGCTTAATTTGTTTTCTTTTGAAATAATAATGATTTTTACATGCCATCCCCATTCATGGAGATTTCGCGCAGCCACAATGCCGTCTCCGCCGTTATTCCCTCCTCCTGAAAGGACAATAACTTTTCTTCTTTCATACAATTCTCTTATTTTTACCCCAACGGCAAGCCCGGCCCTTTCCATAAGGACAGTTCCTGATATGCCATAATTCTTTATGGTAATCTTGTCAATCTCTCTCATCTCTTCTGCCGTTACAACTTTCATCTTTTTCTATCTTTCAAGTTTGCAAGCAATCTATCCTCTGCTCGGCAGACTTAAGATCATCACTTTATCTTAGCCACCGGCATTTTGAGCCTGTTATCTGCCGTGTCGGTTGACGGCAGCAGAACAGGGGTCTGGTCTCTGTTAAGTTCAAGAGATGCCCTCTCAGATACATTTGTCTTTACATAATCGTAAAGCTCTCCAAGTTCAATTATGCTGTTGGCATTTTTATCCGCTTCTCCTCTCATTCCCCTTAAAAAAAAGTATGTAAACAACCCATGTTTGACGCTGTCATAATCGGAGCTTATCTGGCTTCCGGTTGATGCTGCGAGAACATTTATTTTCCCGCTTGCAAGCACAGGATTTTCTATGGATATTACCAATGGACGGGCGCCGCTTTTTGTAATACTTCTGCCTCCGGTGCCTGAGAAGCAGCTATCAAGCATTACGATAACTTCTCTGGCAGGAAGTTTATTAAGCGCTTCATACATCCTTTTTAATGAATACAGTTTAGACGGAAAATCCGGATGCCCCTCGTAAGGGGCAATGTATGCCTCTTTGCTTTCCACATCAGGCGCGCCGTGCCCCGCATAATAAACAAAGACCGTGGAGTCTTTGCCGACTCTCCTTGCGAGCCAGTCTCCAATGTATGCCTCAAGGTCGCTCTTTGTAACAGATACATAGGTTAATAACTTAATGTTGTTCCTTGGGATGCCGCCTACATTCTCCAGATACTTTGCTACGATCTCGGCGTCCCTGCTTGCATATTTAACCGCCGGAATTGCTTCCTCCCGATATTTGCTGATTCCGATTACCAAAGCAAACGCATCTTTTCTCTCGAAATTTTTTGTCTTCAATGGGATGTCATCCACATTTATCTCTGAAATAACCTCAACAACCTCTTTTATCTCTTTAGGCCTCATAGCCACCTTCAATATCTTAACTTCAGAGGATGAAGTCCCCATTGCCTCTTTTAATTCTATTTTCAGCATTGCTGCCTCAGAAGGAATCCGTGCTGGCAATACCGCTCTAAATTCAGCAGTCTTTTTTTCTCCGGGCTTGATATCTCCAACAAACCTCTTTTCGCCGAGATAGTCGGTGAGGGTTTTATTGCCTGACAAAATGACCTGCACATCTTTTGCAGCGCCTTCCCCTTTATTTTCTACGGTCACCTTCAGGGAGACTTCTTCACCGCCATCCAGAACCCGGTTGTTGTTCTGGTCTTTCAAATAAGTGCTAAATACAAGACGCGGAATCTCGGATATGACCTCTACGGTTTCCTTTCTTTCTGCTTGCTTTGCGGCAATCTTGAGTATTTTTGTCTCGGAAGGCGAAAATCCCTGCACCTCTTTTATTTCAATCTTTATGTCCATCTCTCCTGATGGTATCTGCAGGGGTAAAACAGCCTTAAACTCAACAGTCTTTTTTTCTTTCGCTCCGATGTCCCCGATAGATTTCTTCTCTCCAAGATAATTTACAAGCATTTGATTGCCTGACAGGATAACCTGCACATCCTTTGCTGTTCCTCCGCCTTTATTTTGGACCTCTACTCTCAAAATAGCCTCTTCTCCGCCTTCAAGAATCCGGTTGCCGGAGGCTTCAGTAAAGGCAACATTTGCAAAAAGAGCGGGAGGGATAATTTTGGGCGGCTCAATAGTAATTGCGGGAGGCGCAACTTTCTTAGGCTCGGGAATAGTCTTTGTGTCAGCAACTGCCAATGCCTTTTGCTTAATCTCTCCTTCTTTCAATTTGACCAATTGATATCCGCTGCCTCCCCCGAAGCCAAGACCTGCTACGCTAATGGCATAATGGGCGCCAAGCACCTTATTGTCCAAATCTATGTAATCTATAAGCCATTCTGTACTTTGTCCTGATGCGCCTACAACCATCCCTGATGCAAATCCCGAATAATTCACTTTAATTTCCGTCAGCGATTTCATGGACAAAATCCCTTCTGCAGTAGCAGTAATAACAGGAATCGCGAGCCAAGTCTGTTTATCTAACACCTTGAACTTGATCTCCATATTCTCACGGTCAATGTAGAGAACATCCGTAAATTTCGTGGATGTCCTTGTCGCTTTACCGGGGATCGGCCCGCCCTGAACAAAAAAACTGATGCCCTTCTTTTCAAAGGTTCTGCTTTTAGGATCGGACTTAAATAGCTCACTGTCTTTATCCTCCGCCCCTTTTAGAAGATTGAATATTTTAACCAGCAGTTCTTCCTTTGAATCCGCATCCGTCAAATACCTGCATCTCTGGTTTTCACATATCGTTACCTTTTCTATCTTTACATTTTCAAGCGAAGCAGCACAGCCTGAAAGCAAAGCAAACAGGAAAACAATTGAGCTAAATATTATTATCCTTTTCATCCCCCGCCTCCTGAAAAAAATAGCAATTATTTAACCACTAATTTAATTGCCTCAACAAATTGACCTGCCTGTTGCAACCAATCTTCGACCTGATTTTTCTCAAAGCTGACAAGTTCAATATAGTCGCCTCTTTGACGGGCTTCAAAAAGCTCATCATAAAATTTCCTATATTTATCATCCACCATTCCTGATTTAATGAGATGCTGATGAAAAGCAGCTCTTACGCCTGAGTGTTTTTTAAAACGAAGTTCTTTCTGAAGCAAAACTGCGCTGACTGCATAGAAACAGGCGTAATATATCCGGTTTACCGAAAAAGAAAGACGGCCTGCTTTCAATTCATCACAGGCTGCGTCAAGAGATTCCTGTGATTTTTCCAGCCAATAACGGACGAGTTCTTTTATACTTTCCTCTTTATTCATAATGAGACGCCTTCTTCTTCAACAAAGGCATGTATAGGAAGAAGAGAAAGAGGAGCATTTTGCCATTCTTCTTCTGAAACGATAAGAGCGCTTATGTTAGTTCCGTAAGCGAAGTTTATATCGGATATCTTGTGGACTATCTGCCGCCTTATCTCGCTTGAAACAGAACAGGGAAGCATAATTAAAAGGTCTAAATCCGATTCTTCGTCAAAAGTTCCACTTGCCTTTGAACCGAATAGTTTGAATTTAACAGAAGGCCAGTCTACTCTCAATGCATCCATAACTTCGCCTAAAGCAAATTTCTCAGCTTCTGTAAGATATAATGTCTTTTCTTTTGTTATTTCAGCCATTATCTGCCCTCCCTTTGCTAAGGCTATTTTATCACAAGACAGCCTGTCTCAATAGACCATTCTCCTATGAATTTTAAGTCAAGGTAATTTTCACCTTACCTTTTTATCCTATAACCCACCGTTGCCTCTGCCCAATCGGCAGGTTCAAGCTGATTGAGCCTCTTCACAAGGTCGCTTATCATGCCTGTGGATTTTGCATCATAGACCTTGAATGCCCCTTCCTGAAAACCAAGGGGAATCAACTCCTCTTTTTTATTCGTAACTATTATTTTAATCCTCTCCTCGGCAACCTTCCCCTTAAAGTCTGGAAGGAACATTGCCGTCAATCGTATACGGCTTCCGGGTGTAGGAAAAGTATAGGCAATAGCGGCTTTAATAAAATTTTCCTGATTTACTGAATTTGGAAGCAGAAGTGTCACAGAGCCGTCTGCAGCAACCGAGAAGATGTACACATAAGAGTCCCTGTTTGTCTGGAAAAAAATCTTTACTTCTTCGCCCTCTCTTAGAACGGTTTTGGAGAGTGAGAGCTTTACAGATATGCCTTCGCCTTTTTCAGGATATACAGGCTTGATAAGGGCATTGAGTTTTACTTTATAAAGATTCCTGTCTTTCTCATCCCACCCTTCCTTGATAACATTAATTTTCTCAATTTTCCCTCTTACAGAAGCATAGACAAGGTCTTCGGCAAGCTGGCTGTTTGAAACAAGAGTGTGGGCTCTTATAAATACGCCCCGGGCTTTTTCAATTGCCTTGCTCTGCGCATCCTTCTTTGCCCTTTCTATAACCTCTTTCCGGCTTTCTATTTCACTTTGATACGCCTCTCCCTCCGCTTCTACCCATACGGACTTTTCAGAGGCAAAAGAGAAGGGAACAAAAAACAGTAAAGTAAAAAATAGAACCAGCTTTTTCATGATTATAATTATATCAGGGCAGGTGACTGAATCAAAGGTAATTTTCACATTTCCCATGCTAAAAACTATTCAGGCCGATTTAAGATAAGATTCACCCATGCCATATTGAATACATCGCCGTAATCTCTTAGAAAATCCCTCATCGTCCCATCCGGGTTATCATTTTTTGTATATCTCCTGAACATCCTGTTCACATAATCAAGAACGGTTTTCTTATCGTCTTTCCTGAACGGATAAACGCTTCTGCTCATGACATGCCCCTTATCAAGAGACAGAAGCCGTGCGGCGAATATATCGCCCTTCTTAAGCCCCTTTGTCAGTTTTCTGTCTTTCAAGCCGACCTCGCCTCCAAGAAGCAGGTCTTTAAGCAGAACCCTCTTGTCCTTGGAAACAGACACAACTTCATAAAGGCTCAGCAGAGAGCCTTTTATTTTATTTAACAGCTTGCGTTCATCGTCTTTTAATCCTGTGGAGTTCTTCATGTATAGGTCAATAAATGTCTCTCCCGCATCATTAACTTTATAATTAAAAACAAGCCAGTCTTCAAAATTTACAAACCCTATGTACAGGGCGTTGCCGCTCAGGAATTCCTCGGGATTTTTCTCGTCCCAGAAATACGAGTATGCCTTATCTATTACACCGGCATGATTTCCCCTCACATGGTTTATGACCGACTGAATAACTTCCGTCTTAAGCGCCTCTCGGCTGCTCTCCTCGGCGAGTCCGCCTGGGTGCGGACGAGTCGCAACGACTTCTTTGGACATGCATTTCTCCTTATAATCTCAAAAATATATAGGGCAATATATCATTTTGGCCAAGAAAGTAGCAAGCAAACTCCTGCTTGATTTCCAATTTCCATACCTGATAAGCTAAATATATGTTAAAAGACTTTTTTCTCGGCCTTTCTCTTAATAAAAAGCTCATTTTGATGATGATATTCCTGAGCTTTATCCTCACGTCGATTCTTATGGTTTTGTATTCGCAATCTGAGAAGGCGCTGCATAAGGCATTTGAGGCGCAGATTTTTGAACTTTCAAAGGCGATTCAGGTAGGCGTTAAAGAGATAACAAGCCAGGGGTCTACGGATGAGGCAAGGCTGCATCAATATCTCCAGAGCCTGAATGTAAAAGATGTAAAGGAAATCTCTATAATCAGCAATGCCGACGAGATAATTGCAAGTTCAAACCCGACAAAGATTGGCAAGGCTCTGAGCCAGAAAAGAAAGGAACTGATTATCAAGGCAGAGCTCGGCGAATCCGTGTCACGCGAAGATAGAAAGACATACAATCTCATACTGCCTGTCATAGCAGGAGAAGAGCATTACGGATATATTCACTTAAAGATCAATACCGATGATTTTTCGAAATCGCTGCGCATCAATATGATAAAAAGGATTATAAGCACGCTTATGGTCTTCGGACTCGGCATCGGATTAGCCATGCTCCTTTCTTGGAGATACACAAAGCCCATACATAAAGTCGTGTCCGCCGCAAACAGGATTGCGGCAGGGGACCTTAAACAAACCCTTGCAACCGACAGCAAAGATGAGATCGGAGAGCTTACACGGAGTTTTAATTTTATGGCACAGAAACTGCGCGAGCAGAAACAGATGGAGGAAAAGCTGCGCGAAGCAGAACACCTTTCGGGCATCGGCCAGCTTTCAAGAAGCATAGCACATGAGATAAGAAACCCCCTTAATTTCATAAGCCTGAGCGTAGACCATATAAAAGAAAAATTCTCTCCCGACGGCAACATTGAGGCGGAAAAATTCCACTCTCTTATATCTAATATCAAGCATGAGATTCAGCGCTTGAATAAACTCGTGGAGGAGTTCCTTGATTACGGAAAACCTCTTAAACTGAATCTGCAAAAAGCGGATATCGGCAAGCTCCTTGAAGATATAATAGAAATAATATGGGCAAAGGCAGAGGCGGAAAAGATAAAAATAATAAAAGACTACGATTCGTTTCCATCGCTTAACATAGACCCTGACCTCATAAAAACATGCGTCTTTAACGTCGTATTGAATGCGTTTCAGGCTATGCCTGACGGTGGCGTATTGACTATAAGGACAGAGACAGCGGAAGAAATGCTTTCAATTATTATCAAAGATACCGGAAATGGAATCCCTGAGGATGAATTACCGAAGATTTTTGAGCCGTTTTACACCACAAAGAGAAACGGGCTTGGGCTCGGGCTTGCAATGACAAAAAGAGTCGTTGAGGAACACGGAGGGAAAGTGAACATCCATAGTATTACGGGAGACGGCAGCGCTGTGGTGATAAGCTTGCCAGCAGTAAAGACAGAGCAGAAGATCAGTGGAGCAACAGAGAGCAGTAGTTAAAGGCTACTGCGTTACTGGGCTACTGCGCTGCTGCTCAATCTATGACGAAAAGGAGAATAAGTGCCGGGCATACTTGTAGTTGATGATGAGCCTCTCCAGAGAGACATCCTGAAAACAATACTTGAAGACTGCGGTTATGAGATTCGCGCAGCGTCTTCCGGTGAAGATGCCGTAAAGATTTCAAGGGAATTTAACCCTGATTTAATCCTCACTGACCTAAAGCTTGGCGGAATGGACGGTGTAGAACTTATTGGAGAAGTGCGGAAAGATGAGATTGCGCCTGCCGTGATTATTATGACTGCCTACGGAACCGTCTCGTCAGCGGTTGAGGCTATGAAAAAAGGCGCTTTCGACTATCTGACCAAACCGCTTGATAAAGACGTAGTCCTGCTTACTGTTAAAAGGGCCATTGAAAGAACCGAACTGATAAAGGAAAATCAGCAGCTTCAGAAGGCTTTATTCGATAAGTTCAGGATAGAGGGCATTATAGGACGTTCAAAAAAAATGACAGACGCAGTGGAGATTATGAAAAAAGTATCTTCAAGCGCTGCCACTGTGCTTATACTCGGTGAGAGCGGAACAGGCAAGGAGCTTGCCGCAAAGGCAATCCACTATAACAGCCCGCGGCGCACAAAACCATTCACTGCCATCAACTGCGCCGCAATACCTGAAAACCTGCTTGAGAGCGAATTGTTCGGCTACGAGGCAGGAGCATTTACAGGCGCTGCATCAAGACGGATAGGACTGTTTGAAGCAACAACAGGCGGCACTCTTTTTCTTGACGAGGTCGGAGACCTGCCTCAGATGACTCAGTCAAAAATATTGCGCGTTCTTCAGGAAAAAGAGGTAAGGCGTCTCGGCGGAAGGGATGCCATAAAAGTAGACGTCAGAATCATTACTGCGACAAATAAGGATATAGAAAAAGAGATGCAAAAGGGAGCCTTCAGGGAAGACCTCTACTACAGGCTTAAGGTAGTGACGATTGAGCTTCCGCCCCTGCGCGAAAGGAAGGAAGACATACCAGCACTAACAGATTTCTTTATCAAAAAATACAATCAGGAATTCGGGAAAAGAGTCAAAGGTGCGGAAGAGAGCGCAATGAATGCCCTTGCAGAGTACTACTGGCCCGGCAATATAAGACAGCTTGAGTCGGTAATAGAAACAGCTATTCTCATGTGCGATTCCAACGCAATAATGCTCAAGGATATAAAGAGCGAACTAAAGTTGTTCCAGCCATGCGGCCTTCTGAACATTGACATCCCGGACGAAGGGATAAATTTTGAGAAGCTTGAAGATGAACTTCTGAGGAAAGCTATGATTAAGTCCAATAATGTTGCCGCAAAAGCGGCAAGACTGCTCGGGATGAGCTATAAAACCTTCTGGTACAGGTGGGAAAAGCTCGGCAGCAATACCTCCCCAAAAAAGGATAACATTTCTCAATAGAGGAGATTTCTCCTTAAAAATCCTGTGGTTGTAAGGTGCTTTTGCTTGGCACAGTTATTGCTTTCTCATATCTTTGATGTATTTTAAATTGAAGGGAGGTGAATCTATGAAGAAGATGATAGCTCTTATCGTTGCAGTACTCTTTGTATTCGCAGTTGCTTCAGTATCTATCGCAGCAGAGGAGAAGAAGGCTGCTCCTGCTCCTGCAAAGAAAGAGGCAATGCCTGCTGAAAAGAAGGCAGAGCCGATGAAAGAGAAGAAGGCTGCCGCAAAGGTTATGCAGGTTACAGGCGAGCTTGCAGCAGTTGATGCAGCTGCAAAGACAATTACCGTAAAAGGTAAAAAGGGTGATGTTGTCATATCAGTTGACGACAAAACACTCGCAGGTATTAAGGCTGGCGACAAAGTAGAAGCAAAATACACAGCAGCAGACGGCAAGAATACCGCTAAGAAGGTTACAGTAAAGGCAGCAGCAAAGAAGATGGAAAAGCCTATGAAAAAAGAAGAGCCTATGAAGAAAGAAGCAGCTCCGGCAGAAAAGAAGAAATAATATTATTTCTCAAAAATAGGGCGCTAAGAATATTTAGCGCCCTATTTTTTTATCTTCACCCTTACCTTGTTGAGAGTATCCTCAAGATGTGAGTGATAGAAGTCCTCTAACTTTTTCAGGATTTCAGGGTATTTCTCAAATATCTCCTCAAGGATAAGCCTGTTAAATTCCATTACCCTAAGCTCACAATCAGCAATAACAGAAGCAGTCCTCGGTCTTCCGGTCAGAAACGCCACCTCGCCGAATACATCACCAACAGACAGGGTTGCAAGCTCTATCTCCTTGCCGAGTATATGAGCAACAACCTTAGCTTCGCCTGATGTTATGACGAATATGGAATCACCAAAGTCCCCTTCTTCAACAACCTTCTTCCCCAGCAAAAATGACTGCGTTTTAAGCCTCTCGATTATTTGTTTTATTTCATCTTCAGGAAGGGATGATAGAAACTGAATACGTAAATCAGGCTCTTTCACATCTGCTTCGGGCTGAATCTCAATCTTTTTCTCGTCTTTCGCTTCAAAACCTGCGGCTGGCGATTGAGGTTCTTCGTAAAATGATGTCCGTTCAATAAAATCCATATTTTCAGGCGGCGCAACTGTAACGTCTCGTAGAGTTGAGTCTACGACCTGCTCCTCTTTCTCCGGTTCAATTTCTGCTCCTGCTGTAAAATAAGATTCGGCAGCGGCCTCTTCATCTGGTTTCTCTTCACCTGCAGGCATGGGGATGGAAGGCTCTTCAGCAGGTTTTATTTTGCGCCTTCAATCTCCATCATCAGCTCTTTGGTGTTCTTGATTGCCTCAGCATTATTGGGGTCAAGCCTGAGTATTATCTTAAAAACAGCAAGCGCCTTCTGCATGTATCCGTCTTTCATCAAAAGCCATGCGGACTGCTGGTAGGCTGACACAGCGCTGCTGATATCGCCTTTTTTCTGGAAGATATCTCCGATCTTAAGATGAACCTGAGGATTTTTAGGCTCGGTTTTCAGGATGGCATTAAGCGAATCCATGGCCTTTTGCCAGCTATTGCTCTTTACAGCATCAAAATATAATTCCCATTGCTTGCTATCCATATATCCGCCCTTTCGTAATTTTAATTCTTTGCGTGTTTCATGTCAATTTACTTCATGATTTTTATTGTTTATAATAAACGGGAAAATTAAATCTGAAAGGAGCTTTTGAATCAATGATATCCGTTCAGTTATCCGACAGAGTTAAACACCTCCCGCCGTATCTCTTTGCGGCAATAGACAAAATGAAACAGGAAGCCCTTGCAAGAGGCATCGACCTCATAGACCTGAGCATAGGCGACCCCGACATTCCGACTCCAAAGCACATAGTTGATGCGATGAAAAAGGCTGTTGAGAATCCTGCTCATCACCGCTATCCTTCTTATGAGGGAATGCTCTCTTTCAGGGAAGCGGTTGCTGAATGGTATAAAAAAAGATTCAATGTCTCATTAGATTCAAAGACAGAAGTATTATCCCTTATCGGCTCTAAAGAAGGCATCGGGCACATTCCCCTTGCATTCATAAATCCCGGCGATGTTGTTCTTGTCCCGTCTCCGGGCTATCCTGTGTATCCTGTCGGAACATTGTTTGCAGGAGGAGAAAGTTACATGATGCCGTTAAAAGAAGAAAACGGATTTCTTCCTGATTTCAAAATAATCCCCGAGGATATATTTAAAAAAGCAAAGCTTATGTTCCTGAACTATCCCAACAACCCGACGTCTGCAACAGCATCAGCGGAATTTTACAAAGAGGCGATAAGCCTTGCAAAAAAATATAACATCATCATTTGCCATGACGCAGCATATTCCGAGGTTTATTACGATAATGAAAAGCCGATAAGTTTTCTTGAGATAGAAGGCGCAAAGGATGTAGGCATAGAGTTTCATTCGCTCTCAAAGACATACAACATGACCGGCTGGAGAATCGGTTTTGCCGCAGGCAATAAGGATGTTATTGCGGGGCTCGGAAAAATAAAATCAAACCTTGATTCAGGCGTGTTTCAGGCAATTCAAGAGGCAGCCATTACCGCATTCAATACCGACGAGTCCATTCTCTTAGACATCAGAAAAACATATCAGGACAGAAGAGATGCTCTTTACAATGGCTTGAAGGGCATTGGCTTCCATCTGATAAAACCAAAGGCGACATTTTATCTCTGGGCGAAAGCGCCTTCAGGATTCGATTCTTCAAGTTTCGTTGCCCACCTTCTTGATAAGGCAGGAGTGCTCGCGACACCCGGCAATGGTTTCGGAGCGCCCGGAGAAGGATATGTAAGATTTGCGCTCACAGCTCCGGTGGAAAGGATTAAAGAAGCGGTTGAGAGGATAAAGAAAGCGTTATAGCGTAAGGCGTTGTGCGTTATAGCTCAAAAAATGTTTATCGCAATAAACGCTATAACTCAATAAGCGCAACAACGCTATAACACATTATGTCTATTGCTTACATCAACATAGGTTCAAATCTCGGGGAGAGGGAAGAGAACTGCCGGAAAGCAATTAAACTCCTCAAGGAAAATGGCATCGCCGTGAAAAAACATTCCTCTATGTATGAGACAGAGCCGTGGGGAGTTAAAGACCAGCCGAAGTTTATCAATATGGCAATTGAGGTGGAGACTGACAAAAAGCCTGAAGAGCTTCTCAGGGTTTTGAAAGAGATAGAGAAAGAGATTGGGCGGACAGAGACTGTCAAATGGGGCCCGCGTGCTGTTGATTTAGATATTATCTTCTATGATAATCTGATTTTAAAGACAGATAATCTTGAAATCCCCCACCCTCTCCTTCAAGAAAGAGATTTTGTTTTAAAACCCCTTTCCGAGATTGCTCCTGACAAAAAACATCCTGTGAAAGGGAAGACTGTAAAGGAGATACTTGAAAACTTTCCTTGACTCATTCCGCCGATTCCCCTAAAATCATCCGAAATGTGCATGTAGACATAAAAAATAATGTTATCGCACAAAGGAGTCAACTATAAAGAATTCTCCTTAATTTGGAATTTAACATTATGAGAAA
>JASEHP010000249.1 GCA_030018605.1 Thermodesulfovibrionales bacterium | reverse complement strand
GGCTATGGCAGCCTAACTTAACTGGAGTGTCCGTGAAAACAGGGGAAGATCAGCTCTTATTGAGGCATGTATAAATGCTGTTGATCACAGCAAGGGAGAAGATGACAAGATATATCTGAATTTCGAGCTTATTGGAGAGCGCATGGAGATATCCATCGAAAGCTCTGGCAGAGAATTTGTATCTCAGGAGACAGGTGAGCCGTTTGTTGGCAGGGCGCTCAAGGAGGATTCTGACAGGGGATGGGGCATAAAGCTCATGAGTAGATTTGCTGATTCAGTGGGGTTTGAAAAGACAGAAAGAGGAACAAAGGTGATTTTAGTGAAAAATATCTTGAAAAAATCTACGATTGATAATAAGGACACAACAGCCAGTGAATAATTTTTCCATGTCGGTAAAGCCTGCAAACAATATAGTTGTCATCATGCCTAAGGGGTATGTAAATGACCTCGGGGCTGAGCGTCTTGAACATGTCTGTGAGCAGTTTCTTGCTGAGGGGCTAAAAAAGATTGTGATAAACTTCTCAGAAATGCAGTTTATAAACAGTATCGGAGCCTCAGTCTTTACGGGTATAGTTCAGAAAACCTTAGAATATGGCGGGCGGCTTTATTTTACAAATATGAAGAAAATCCACCGTGATGTATTTGAGATGCTGGGGATTACAAAGCATGTGAGTATTTTTAAGGACGAAAGGGATGCGCTGGATTCTCTACCAGAGGCTGGATAGACTGTTATGAAGGGGAAATGGGATTTAAAACGGCTGGGGTTCAACATATCAGCACTTGTTGATCTGGGGCAGGAGATTACATCTTCGAAGGATTTTAACGAGAATATGAAAACTGCTCTCTATGTTGTCACAGGTATGTTTTCCGTGCCTAAAGCTGCGCTGTTTGTATACAACTCGCATTGCCACAACCTTGAACTTCTCACGTATAAGGGGCTCAGGGAGGTGGATAGGATTGGCATACGCATAAAGTCAAAGCATATAAAAGCCTTTAATAAAAACGAGCCTTACAAAATAAATGAGGTTAAAAATAATTCTTTTGACGAACATAATAATGATGTGTTCAAAAAACTTCAGGCAAAAACATTTATTCCACTCTTTGCAAAGGATGAAT
>JASEHP010000248.1 GCA_030018605.1 Thermodesulfovibrionales bacterium | reverse complement strand
TTAAACCGGACAGTTTATGTGCTACAGATACGGACAGTTTATGTGTTCTCTACAACATTTCTATTTTGCCTTGACAAATCTGCAAGGACTAATATTATAATTACAGTAAAGATGAAAACAAGAATACTGATAACCATTTTTTTAATCCTGTCTGTTAACGCATGGGCAGAGGAGAGATACGCAGAGAAGGTGAAGTGGCTATCTCTCAAAGAAGGGATGGAGAAGGCAAGGGTTGAGAAAAAGCCCATGCTTGTTGATTTTGCTGTTGCAAAGGGATGCCCGAGATGTGAATTCCTGCAGAAAAACGTTTACAGCAAGGACGAGATTGTAAAGAAGATTAATTCTGATTTTGTGCCGGTCTTCATAGACTTTTCAAAAAAACTGATGCCTGAGGAAAAGGCGCTCGGAGAAAAATACGATTTCAAGAATGACTGCCTGCTGCTTTTCCTGGATTACAACGGCAATGTCATAAAAGAGCCCGGGGCAGGGCAGATGTGCTTTGCCGACAAGATTGAGCCGGCTGTGTTTATTAAGTATCTTGACAGCGCAAAAAACAGGATGCTTAAAAAATAAAACAACGCTATAACTTCAAATCATCGAATAGGTCACTATGAAAAAGCCCGATAAAAACCTTTCAAAGCATCTGCGTTTCCCTGATGACGAAGCAGGTAAAAATAATGGATGATTTTGATTCTAAGAAGTCCGGAATGTAAGGGCTGAAGGCTCAGTTAAGCAGTAAATTAAAGAGCCATACAAAAGGTCAACTTCCTTGGACAACCCTGAGGTCGGCTAATTCAGCTTTTCTACGCCAGTTTACAGGATGACCAATACCTCTCCATGGCTCCCGGATATTCATTCATTGCGATGCCCCAGATCGGAAAGCCAATAAGCTCTTTTTAAGTGGGCGCTTTGATAGACGCTTTAGGCTTCCTCCTTTCGGAGTCATGCTCACCGCGATCTATACGTCGCTCCCTTACTCAGTGGCTTGGCACTTTGGTTTAATCCGTCCAGGGTACCGCAAGCCCTCTTTCTACTTATATGTTAACTCTGCTTTATGCTTTGGTCAAGGACTTGTATAAGTTCCATACAAATGCGACATACCTCCTTTTTTGATGAG
>JASEHP010000247.1 GCA_030018605.1 Thermodesulfovibrionales bacterium | reverse complement strand
TCATAATGTTAAATTCCAAATTAAGGAGAATTCTTTATAGTTGACTCCTTTATTTAGCTTGTTACAAAATGTATTTTCAAAGTGGTATTGCCCATCTGGACAATATCGCCGTTTGATAATTCGGTTTCTTTAACCGCTTTCCCGTTAACAATACTGCCATTTGTGCTGTCAAGGTCTCTGAAAATGATTTTACCTTCCGAGACCTCCAGTGATGCATGTGTTTTTGAGATAGTCATATCTCTAATCCTGATGGCTGCATCTCTTCTTCCTATTGTGCATGGAAGCGGGACATTAAACTTATTGCCCTTTTGCGGGCCGTCTGTTACCTCAATCCTCACACGTAATGTTTTTTCTTCCTTTTCTGCCTCTACTGCAGGAGGCACAGGAGGTTTTGGCTTTGTCCCGAAGCATCGGGATTCGTGCATGAGAGCATCGGCTATTAGGAATTGTTTAATCTCAGCCGTATCTCTTGCTTCAGATGTTTTAATATCTCGGTAAACAAGCACTTCAATAGGAGTTTTGTCAGCAGGATATGCATAAAGGAGCATCTGTTCAGCGATAGGGCTGTCTTCAGTTGCCCCTGCAAGGGATGTGTCCGCAAAATATGCCATTTTCGGTTCGCCGGAATGAAAATAAAATAAGTTATAAGTATTATTTCTTTTTAGTATTACAAAGGCTGCTGCCTGTTCGCTCTTAATCTGGTTAAGGATACTCTCAAGATTAATCATATCCGTTGTTACTTTTGTAGAAGGCTCTCTCTGGAGGAACACAAGCATCCCCTTAAGCAGCACAGGGTCTGTCTTATGCAGCGAGAGGTTTCTCTTAGATGTATCTGTTGAAATATGCTGCAGAAAATCTTTTATGCTTATCGGCATGGGCTTGTCGTTTTTGATGCAGCCTGCAGCATAAGCGTCTCCCTTCAGGAAAAATAGGAAATATACGGCATCGTGTTCATCAGCCTTGAGCATCCCCATGAATGATTCTCCTGCCTTGTCTATCTCAGCCATGGTAATCCTAAGAAACTCACCCGTATAAGGCTTATTCTTGAATATTACCTGGCCTTCGGGGAATATTTCTTTTGTCATATCACTATTGTTTTATATACTCCCACATTCAACCTCGAAGTGCAACACAAGAAGAAGCGACTTCAAGTGGTGT
>JASEHP010000246.1 GCA_030018605.1 Thermodesulfovibrionales bacterium | reverse complement strand
GGTGCGGCCCAATTTGCCCCTTTATCAAATTTACACAAAATAGTTGACAGTACCGTCCCGAGCGGCAGGTCACAGACAGCATCGCATTCTTCAAGGGTCTTTTCCTGCGCCCTTTCTTTTAGCAGCCTGAATACGGTCTTGTATTCAACACCGTTTACAACCACGCTTGCGTCCAGGTCGGCAAAGCCATCGGCATCCTGAAACATCTTCGGCTGTCCGTCTACAAGGACTACAAAGTCGCTCTGCCCGAGACCAGCCTCCTTACCTGAAAGATATTTCTTGGGCTCTTTGGTGCCGACAAGATATGTCATATCCGCCCATGTGCGATAGCCTTTTTTCTTAGCGACCTTTTCATTTGGTATAGAGAGATATTCCTTCTTGTATCCGTTATTCTCAAGCATCCACCTGATCATCCCAAGAAGGAAATAGGCGTCGGTTGCAGGCTTTATCGGCACCCATTCGCCCTTGCCGTTATGAGTTGCTTTAGCTGCAGCATTTGAAAATCTCGGGTCAATTACAACATGTCTGAATTTATTTGCATCCGGGTTAAGCCGTTTGCCGAATTTCTGGAGATACCGCGCCCTGGTTTGCATAGGATAATCAGCCTGAGTGATATTTGAACCCATGCTGATTAAATAATCACAGTATTCATAATCCGTGTAGTTCCCTATCTCATAGGGCGGTAAATTTAAAACTGCCTCTACAACACTGTAGAAGGTGCCGGCGCAGCGGCTTCAATGATTCAGCATGTGCGGAACGCCTGCAGCGTCCAGCACAAACCGCGGCATAAGCGGCGCCTGCTCGTGCCTCCCATGCGCCCATACGAACTGGTTCCTCTTAGGTCCCCAGCCTGCGGGCGGAGCCTCATCCATATAAGCGGAGTCTTCCGGTCCCATGGGCTTGTCGTTGTTCAGGATTGATTTAATCCCTTCAACATTACGGTTCTCTTCGCCCGGAACGTTTTTAAAGAGGTAACCGCCGTTGCATATCTCTTTTATCGCCTGGTCCCATGATATTGTCTTCCATTTGCCCGAACCTCTTGGGCCTACGCGCTTGAGTGGATGCTGCAGCCTGAACGGGCTGTAAAGCGCATAGATGCCTGCCTGTCCTTTCGGGCAGAGCGAGCCTACGTCTTTTCCTGTAGCGCCCCCGTCAAGGTCGGCCTCTTCAACAATATCTCCCTTTGCCGTATAGTCGTAGCAGTTAGGGTGATACGGGTTGCCGGTGAGCCTTGTGAGTTCGCCGTTTACCACCTTCGCCTGAATGCCGCATCCGCCGTGGCACATAAGGCATACGCTCCTGACTATTTTCCCTTCTTCGCCCACAGCATCAGGCTGTGAGCCCGACTTTCCTATCTGCTTTTTCCATTCCGCCGCTTCAACATCTTTAAAATTTGATGCGATTGCAGCAGCGGTAACAGTTGCCGCAGAGACTTTTAGAAAAGTTCTTCGTTTCATCTCAGTCTCAAACATGTTTTCCCTCCTACTAAGAATTTGTGTTATAAGATTTATATAAACGGGTTTTACCCGT
>JASEHP010000245.1 GCA_030018605.1 Thermodesulfovibrionales bacterium | reverse complement strand
GGTGCGCCCCTTTTTTACCCTATTTCATTTTCACACAAGAAAGTTTACACTACCAAAATGAAAGCCGATATTATCAAATGGATGTTTCTTTTCTGGATTGGTCAACTGGCATCGTTAATAGCTATCCTGCAAATTTTCTTTAGAAAATAAGTCTCCTCAATCTGATTCTGCAAAAAACTGTTGTATAATAAACAACGATTTTTATGCGCGCGTATGACATCATAAAGAAAAAACGTGACGGAGCAGAGCTTTCAAAAGAAGAACTCTCATTCCTCATCACAGAATACCTCTCAGGTAAAATCCCCGATTATCAGATGTCGGCCTTTCTGATGGCTGTTTATTTCAGCGGAATGACAGACGCAGAGACAATTGCCTTAACCGGATTGATGCTTTCATCCGGCAGCAGACTGGATTTTTCCGACATCTCAGCGCCAAAGGTTGACAAACATTCAACAGGCGGGGTTGGTGATAAGACAAGCATAATACTTGCTCCTCTCATGGCTGCGATGAACATAAAAGTCCCGATGATAGCAGGCAGGGGGCTGGGGCATACCGGAGGGACGATTGACAAGCTTGAGTCAATTCCCGGTTTCAGGACAGACCTATCAATAAAGGAATTTAAAGGTAATATTAAGGACATAGGGTTTTCCATAATAAGCCAGACCGATGAGATTGCGCCTGCTGATAAAAAACTTTACAGCCTCAGGGACGTGACTGCAACTGTGGAGTCAATCCCTTTGATTGCGGCAAGCATTATGTCGAAGAAACTCGCAGAAGGCATCGGCGGGCTTGTGCTTGATGTGAAGGTCGGCAAGGGCGCATTTATGAAAAACATAAATGACGCAAGAAAACTCGCAAGGACCATGGTAAACATAGGCAATTCCATGGGAGTAAAGACAATCGCGATTATTACGGACATGAATCAGCCTCTCGGACAAACAGTCGGCAACGGGCTTGAGATCAAAGAATGCATCTCTGCATTAAGGGGAAAGATGCCGGATGACTTAAAAGAGGTGGTTCTTACGCTCGGGGCATGGATGGCCTATGTTGCTGACTGCGTTACGGAAGAAGCCGGCATAGCTAAACTGCCGGAACATGTTCTGATAAAATATAAATCTGAACTTATGGATTTAATAGAGAAGGGCGATGCGTTTAAAAAATTTGTTGAGTTCGTTGACGCTCAGCACGGCAACCCCGAAGCTGCATTCAAGCCTGATATAATTCCGTCTGCATCAAAAGTAAAAGAGATACGGATTCCGGCAAAGGGTTACATTCGAGAGATGGATGCTGAAAAAGCAGGCATGGCAGCTATGCTTTTGGGCGCGGGGAGACAGCATAAGGAAGACAGGGTTGACCATTCTGCAGGCATAGTTTTAAATAAGAAAACAGGCGATTACATAACTCCTGATGAGCCTGTTGCAATATTCCATTATAACGATGAGACAAAGATAAAGGAAGCAGAGGAGGTTTTTCTTTCAGGGATTCGGACAGGAGAAATACCTCCGGACAGGAAGCAGATAATAATCGACGTGTGATCTTCCCCTGTTTTCACGGACACTCCAGTTAAGTTAGGCTGCCATAGCCTCC
>JASEHP010000244.1 GCA_030018605.1 Thermodesulfovibrionales bacterium | reverse complement strand
CTCATAATGTTAAATTCCAAATTAAGGAGAATTCTTTATAGTTGACTCCTTTTAAAAATGTATTAGTGTTTAGTGTCAGTGTCTGTATTTCTTTACTATCACTGTCACTATTCACTATTCACTGCTTATGATGCCTTTATCGCAGTATAAAATTTTTGTCCGCCCCTGTTAATGAAAAGCAGGACTGTTGCGCCCTGCTTTATAGTAGAGGCAACTTTATTAAAATCATTGATGGTGGCTACCTTTTTGGCATCTATTTCATGGATAACATCCCCTTTCCTTAGTTTAGCCTCATCTGCCGGGCTTCTGGGTTCTATTCTTAAAATTACCACGCCCTTCTCGTCCCTGTTCAGGCCTAACTGCTGGGCAATATCTTTTGTCAGTTCTATTACTTCAAGCCCCGCCAGAGCGTCGCCCCTCCTCGCATCCTCAGGGACAGAATCAATCTTTGCCTCTCCTGGTTCTTTCGGAGATTCTGTTATTGTTGCAGTAAGATTATATTCTTTCCCTTTCCTGAGTATCTTGATATTTATCTGCGAGCCTGCCTTGGTCTGGGCAACTGCATTCCTGAGGCTGTCGGCGTCTTTTACTTTTTTGCCGTTATATTCAAGGACTATGTCGCCGCGCATTATGCCTGCCTTTTCAGCAGGGCTGTTTTTTACGACATCGCCGACAAGCGCCCCGTCCGAATTCTTAAGCCCGAATTTTTCTGCAAGCTCGGGCGAGAGTTTTTGTATTGAAACCCCCAGCCAGCCCCTTGTTTTCTTGCCGTACTTTATGAGGTCTTCCATTACAGAGCGCACAAGATTGCTCGGCACCGAAAACCCTATGCCCTGATACCCGCCTGTCTTTGAAAAGATCGCAGTATTTATGCCGATGACTTCTCCTCTGATATTTACAAGCGGGCCGCCGGAATTGCCCGGGTTAATGGCAGCGTCTGTCTGTATGAAGTCTTCATAGTCCGTAATTCCCACACTTGCCCTTCCTACCGCGCTTACTATGCCCATCGTAACTGTATGACTCAGGCCGAACGGGTTTCCGATAGCAAGAACGAATTCTCCGACCTGCAGTTTATCAGAGTCTGCCCATGCCGCTGTCGGAAGGTTCCCGTCATTAATCTTTATTACCGCTATATCTGTTTTCGGGTCAGCGCCGACAATTCTTCCTTTAAAGCTTTTCTTGTCGTAAAGCGTCACCTTTATCTCTGCGGCCTGCTCAATTACGTGATTGTTTGTGATGATATATCCGTCGCCTGAAACGATAACACCTGAACCAAGGCTCTGCTCCTTCCATTTTTTGGGATGACCGAATTCATTAAACGGCGCGAAGAAATTGAAGAAAGGGTCGTCAAAAAAAGATGGCGCCTCTCTCTTAACAACCTTTGTTGTTGAGATATTCACAACAACAGGAGAGACGGTGTTTGCTATCTCGGAGAACGCCTTTGATGTCTCTATTATCTGGCTTGGCACTCTCGGGGATACTGTTACAGTCAGCCCCGGGCGGCTCGGGGCAATCCTGCCAAAGATATAAAACGAAATCCCCACAAGAAGGAATCCGGACAGCAGTACAATTATACCGGTTAGTATTTTTTTTCTCATATTTTTAATTATAATCGCTGCGGTGATTCATTGTAAACCTCGCGCATTAAATCATCTAAAATGTAACCGGGAAGGTACTGGTTAAATCATCTAAA
>JASEHP010000243.1 GCA_030018605.1 Thermodesulfovibrionales bacterium | reverse complement strand
CTATATTGGTTCAAAATCTATGTAATACGGTGCCAAATCGTTTATAATTACCTAAGATTATTTCAGGAGGAAGGCGCAAAGACGCTGAAACCATCCGAAAAAATGGTCGGAAGGGTGGCAGAGGTATTGAAGTAAAACACATCCATGCCCGAGTTAAGGATAGGCTGCAGCGGTTTTAATTATTCGGACTGGAGAGAAACATTTTATCCTCCAGCCCTGCCACAGAAAAAATGGTTTGAATATTACTGCAAGGCATTTAATACGGTTGAATTGAATGTAACTTTTTACAGGCTTCCGCTCGCAAACACATTCCAAAAATGGCACCATGAAACACCGGAAGATTTTGTCTTCTCATTGTAAGGAAGCCGGTTTATCACACACATAAAGAGGCTTATTGAGCCGGCCGAACCGCTGAAATTATTCTTTGAAAGGGCTGTGAATCTCAAAAAGAAGTTAAAGACAGTTCTCTGGCAGTTTCCCCCGAGTTTCAAGCTAAACCTTTCAAGATTAAGAAAGTTTCTAAGATCATTAAAGAAATATCCCATAAGGCATACCCTTGAGTTCAGAAATGAAAGCTGGATAACGGATGACATTGTTGACCTTTGCGCTGAAAACAATGTCAGCCTCTGCATGGCAGACTGGCCTGAATTTATTGACAGGCTTCCCGTTACATCTGATTTTGTTTATATGAGACGGCACGGGGCGGGTGGAAGCTACGCGACATCTTATTCAAAGCCGGAACTAAGAAAAGACGCAAAAAGGATTAAGAATTATCTGAAAAATAAAAAAGATGTCTATATCTATTTCAACAACGATGCCTTCGGATACGCGCCTAAGAACGCATTGGAATTAATAGGGATGCTTAAATGAGCTTCATCTTTGCATCCAGAACCATCACGCCTTTCGGGTAAAGCGCAACGGGATTTAAATCAATCTCTTCGATACTGCCTGACGCCATTATCTCCGATACTGTGAGGATTGCTTTTATGAGAGCATCTTTATCAACAGCAGCTTTTCCGCGAAAGCCTTCAAGAAGCTTGTATCCCTTTATCTGCTGAATCAGCCAGAGAGCGTCTTTTTCTTTTAAGGGCGCAAGGGCAAAGGCAATGTCCTTGAAAAGCTCAACAAACACTCCTCCGAGGCCGAACATCACAACAGGCCCGAACTGTTTGTCAGTCACGCCGCCGATTATAACCTCAACACCATCAGGAGCCATCTCCTCTACAAGCACGCCTTCTGCGTGCTCAATCTCCAGCAGTTCTGAAACAGCCTTATTTAGTTCGGCATCATTCTTCAGCCCTAACCTGATGCCTCTGACATCGCTCTTGGATGTTATCTTTGCAGATGAAACTTTTGCCGCAAGGGGATAACTGAGAAGTGAGAACTGAGAAGTGAGAACTGAGAGCAACCTTTCCTTAGGCACAAATATTCCATTGGGAACAGAAAGTCCCATGCTCTTTAAAAACATCTTCACTTCATGTTCAGCAAACACCCTCTTTCCTTTGTTTTTTTCTAAAAAAGAGGCTATGTTTTTCGGAGTGGAATTATCGCTTGCTGTCATGGATAAAGTTTACCATAACCCATAAAAAATGACTTCGCTTTTAATTACCTGTTATGGTAGAATTTTACCAAGTAAAAGATTCTCTATAAAACTCTAGGTAATTGTAAAAGTTTTGGCACCATTTTAAAATGGTGCAATGGATCTAAACA
>JASEHP010000242.1 GCA_030018605.1 Thermodesulfovibrionales bacterium | reverse complement strand
CGGGCAACGGCAAGGAAGCTGTGCAGAGACTCGAAAACAGCCGTTTTGATTTTATCCTTTGCGACTGGGAAATGCCGGAAATGAGCGGAAGCGAGTTGCTGCAGTGGATAAGAAATAACCCGGCAACTAAAGCAATGTATTTTATTATGGTAACGGCCAGGAACGAAAGGGATTATGTTTTAGAGGCAATCAAACTGGGCGTTAATGATTATGTCGTGAAACCGCCGACCGGCGAAGTTCTGCTGCAAAGGATAAAGGCCGCCTTGCAGCGAGTTGAAAGAAAATAGTTAATCTTTAAACTCCTTTGCTTTCCAGAGCATATAAATCGCGGGATAAATTATCAATTCGAGAACATTACTGTCCGGTTAAAATAATGCCCCTTGCAGGGCATAATCCTGAACTATAAGAAGTCGTTCTGGTTTAAGAGTCAGGATATCAATAAGACTCTTTCTTTCAAAAAGCATTTCCCGAATCACACGGCTTAATTGTAACAGGGAGTAGCCATATTTCGTCTGATATTTGATATAAGTCAGCAGCAGGTAATAACACATTGCAATCCAGATTTGCATTAGCACGGCATTTTTACTGGTGCCAAGAAATGATTTAATCTTCAGATTCTGTTTAATCCATTTGAAAAACAACTCAATCTGCCACCGTGATTTATATATCTTAGCAATCGTCGAGGCGGCAAGTTTAAAATTGTTGGTAAGAAATGTTAAGACCTTTTTGCGTTCCTCATCGTAATATCTGATGAGCCTGAGTTCCTTCGGATAATTATTCTTTGTTAGCAGCCCTTGCAAGGAAATTGTCTCATCGCTCAGAACGCCTTTGCCGGAGACAGGATGCTGTCCGGCAACTGCGTAATTAATATTGGATTTGGCACGGGTTACAAACCAGACTCCATTTTTTTCCAATGAGTATAACCACTTATAGTCAATATATGCCTTGTCTATGGATACGATGCTGTCCGGTGACATGGGCAGTGAAGTCTCCCTTGCCACCTTTACTTCGTGCTTTTTGCCATCTGTAACAGTTATAAACGAGGGGAATGCCCCTGAATGGTCATACAGACAGTGCATCTTTATTGCCCCCTTGGTCTTCCTAAATTTTGCCCATGGGAAAACAGAAAGGCACAGGTCAATGGTTGTAGCATCAATACTATAAAGCGGATTCTTAAATCGAAATCTATGTTTCGGCGTTAAATCTTTGCAGCGGGCAAGCAGGTCATAAAATGTATCTTCAAATATCCTATAATTCCTCTTTGTATTTGCATCCGACAAAGTGCTTTTATGAACACCTGTGAGTCCCAGATGATACCATCGGGATGAATGCGCTGAAAGTCCTGTCTCAATATCCCTTAAGCTGTCTTTCTGTTTGATTTGAGAGTAAAGGATTGTGATATACTGTTGCCAGGTGCTGAATGTCTTCACGTATCGGTCTCCTTGGTACTGTTGTACTGCTTTTTCAAAATGGTATCTCGGACAAAGTTTTAATAACTCCGAGAATATGGTATCAACCTTGTGCATGGTTTGTTCCTCCTTGTTAGATAAGGGTTTCGTCACCTGTATTATCCAACAAGTCAAGGCCAACAGACCATGCACTTTGAGGTGGACCCCATTGATTGGACAGTTTGACAGCTGATTTAAGGTGGAAGCCACCACTCATCATGCCGCCAGTTTTATTGGATAACCTGCTCGTGGCAGTTTCCAGTATGCCTCATACGGCGTTTTGTCGTCAAGACTGGAATGAGGCCGCTCCTCATTGTACCGCTTGATCCACT
>JASEHP010000241.1 GCA_030018605.1 Thermodesulfovibrionales bacterium | reverse complement strand
TTTAGATGATTTAACCAGTACCTTCCCGGTTACATTTTAGATGATTTAATGCGCGTCTTTGACACCAAATATTCATAAATGTTAAACTTTAACTCTGCTGCATTGTCTAAGGGGAAGATAAGAGGAATCTGATTTGGACATCAAGAAAATAGAAAAAGGGGTAAGGCTTATACTTGAAGGCATCGGCGAAGACCCTGAAAGGGCAGGTCTCAAAGACACCCCATCGCGCGTTGCCAAGATGTATGAAGAAATATTCTCCGGGCTTGAAACTCCGACAGAAGAGATACTCAAACACATCGAGGGCGAAAGCCACGATGAGATGGTGCTTTTAAAAGATATTCCTTTTTATTCTGTATGCGAACACCATCTTCTCCCGTTCATAGGCAGCGCTCATGTTGCATACATACCGAGCGCCGGCAAGATAGCAGGCATCGGAGAACTTGCAAAGGCAGTTGAAGTCCTTGCAAAGAAACCTCAGGTGCAGGAGCGTCTTACTGCCCAGCTTGCAGACCTGCTCATGGAAAAATTGAAACCAAAAGGCGCAATGGTAATAATTGATGCAGAACATTTATGCCTGAGTATGCGCGGATTGAAAAAACCCGGGGCAAGGACAGTGACATCGGCAGTCAGAGGGATATTCAGGACAAAGGAATCAACGCGGGAAGAACTGCTGGAACTGATAAAAAAGAGAGATTAAATAAGTGACAGCGTCAGTTATCAGTGTCAGTTTAAGAAAATATTTCTGATGCTGAACACTGACACAGACACTACAAAGAGGAGGAATTATGGCAGCACAATTAATTGACGGCAAAAAAGTAGCGGCAGACATAAGGGAGAATCTTAAAAAAGAAATCAATGAACTGACAGCAAAAGGGATCAACCCCGGCCTCGCGGTCGTCCTTGTCGGAGAAAATCCGGCATCGCAAAAATACGTTGCGTCAAAAGAAAAAGCCTGCGCTGAAATAGGCGTGGCAAGCTTTGCCCACAAAATACCAGCAACAACGACGCAGGCAGACCTGATAAAACTTATAGAGCAGCTTAATAACGACCCAAAGGTAAACGGGATTCTTGTCCAGCTTCCTCTGCCAAAAGGGCTTGATGAAAAAGAGGTGATGAACAAGATATCTCCTGCAAAAGACGTTGACGGGTTCGGCCCTGATGCGCTTGGGAAACTTGTGCTTGATGAGCCCGGGTTTGTTGCGTGCACTCCTCACGGCGCAATGAAAATGCTTGAGGCATACGGCATTGACCCAAAGGGGAAACATGCGGTTATCGTAGGCAGAAGTGTGATCGTTGGAAAACCTCTCGCATTGCTCCTGCTCAGAAAACATGCGACAGTCACTATATGCCATAGCAAAACACCTAATCTTAAGGAAGAATGTCTCAGGGCAGACATACTCTGCGCTGCTGTAGGCAAGGCAAAAACTATCACAGGCGACATGGTAAAAGAAGGAGCCGCAGTTATAGACATCGGCATAAATGTGACGCCGGAAGGAAAGATTGTTGGAGATGTTGATTTTGATGCTGCAAAAGAGCGCGCAAGTTATATTACGCCTGTGCCGGGCGGCGCGGGGCCTATGACCATAGCAATGCTTATGTATAACACTGTTCTTGCCGCAAAAATGGCAGCGGGGATGGAGGTAGAGATATAGTTTTGATTATTGTTTGAGTGGACGCATCCCACTGAATTTTACATCAAAGAGGATTCTGAAGATGTATAAGCTCCTCTTTGAGATAGAGTAACATCAATTCTGTAAATATGAATTAGGGTATAATTCTCAAGGGAA
>JASEHP010000240.1 GCA_030018605.1 Thermodesulfovibrionales bacterium | reverse complement strand
CCCCCTATACCATATGTTTTGGGTTACATTTTAGATGATTTAACCAGTACCTTCCGGGTTACATTTTAGATGATTTAATGCGTTTTCTTGACATACGGATGACTTAATTGGTAAAGTATCCTGCCTTATATAGTATTTCTTGAATCATAAAATTTACCAGGAGGGGGGGGATTATAAATGCCCTCTGTGAAGGTGCGTGAGAGTGATTCTTTTGAGAATGCTCTCAGGAAGTTTAAAAAACAGTGTGAACGTGAAGGAATTCTCTCGGAAATAAAGAAGAGAGAGCATTACGAAAAGCCAAGCGTAAAAAAGAAAAAGAAGGCTATTGCTGCGCGTAAAAAAGCGCTTAAAAGGATCAGGCTTACGAGAGAGAGGTAAGGAGGGTTGCCTCTCAATAAGTCTATATAAGTCTATGACTCAATGAGTCATAGACTTATCCCTTCTGACATCCACACCAAGCATGGTGAGTTTTTCTTCTATTTTTTCATATCCCCTGTCCAGGTGGTAGACACGGTGGATAGTGGTTTCTCCTTCTGCTCCAAGAGCGGCAACAACAAGCGAGGCGCTGGCCCTGAGGTCTGTAGCCATCACATTTGCGCCTTTTAATTTCCTGACTCCCCGAACAGTTGCCGTGCTTCCTTTAAAACTTATGTCGGCTCCCATTCTCCTGAGTTCGGCAACATGCATGAACCTGTTTTCAAAGATTGTCTCTGTGATTATGCTTGTCCCCTGTGCTTTACTCATCAATGCCATAAACTGCGCCTGCATGTCTGTTGGGAATCCGGGGTAAGGCGCTGTCTCTATATCAACTGCATTAGGCATTGCAGGGCCAACTGCCCGGACCCCATCCGCTGTTTCTTCGACCTTCAGTCCTGCTGCCTTAAGCTTTATCAAAAATGCCTGAACGTGTTCCGGCATGCATCCCCTTATCGTGATATCCCCGCCTGTTATCCCTGCTATAACCATAAATGTACCGGTCTCAATCCTGTCAGGTATCACTTTATGGGTAAGGGGACTGAGTTCATCCACGCCTTCTATCTCTATAATGCTCTCGCCTGCGCCCTTAATCTTTGCGCCCATTGCTGTCAGCGCATTTGCAAGGTCTACAACCTCAGGCTCTCTCGCTGCATTTTCAAGGACTGTCACGCCTTTTGCAAGAGATGCAGCCATCATAAGGTTTTCAGTCCCTGTTACGGTTACCGTGTCAAAATATATTACAGCGCCCTTCAGCCTTTTTGCCGATGCCATAACATAACCTGATTCAAGCTCTATTTTTGCACCCATCTTCTCAAGTCCCATGAGATGAAGGTTTATCGGTCTTGCGCCTATAGCGCATCCTCCGGGCAAAGAGACCTTTGCGCGGCCAAATCTTGCCAGCATGGGCCCCAGCACAAGCACGGATGCTCTCATTTCCTTAACAAGCTCATACGGAGCCTCAAAATTGTTTATCTTGTCCGTTGCTATAACCACTTTATGCGGCTCGTAATGAAACTCCGCGCCCATGTTCTCAAGGAGCCTGCCCATTGTCTTTACATCTCTGAGGTCAGGGACTCTGCTTATTGTATGTTTCCCCTGCGCAAGGAGTGTGGACGCTATAACAGGCAGTGCCGCGTTCTTTGCGCCGCTTATCTCAACCTCGCCCTTAAGTCTTTTGCCGCCTTTAATAATCAGTTTATCCATAGCAGGAATTTTATAATAGCATAAAGAAAGATTGCGGTGATGGGTGAAGATGTGAATAGGGTAAATCTCGTTGGATGAGCAGGAGGCTGTGTCTGGATTAAGGCAAGATTCACGGGTCTATTAGAATAGGG